>JANNFM010000521.1:0-5450 GCA_031379795.1 Alphaproteobacteria bacterium | reverse complement strand
CACGCCTCGACATGGGTCCCGCGGACAAGCCGCGGGATGACGAGCCATATTGATTCCGGGATTGCGCAGTTTGCTCTAGCCCCCGTCGGTCTTGACGTACCAGTCGTCGACGTTGGACAGCACCTCGAACTTTCGGGTGTAGCCCTTTGAGGTCAGGAACTCGCAGATCGGACCGCGCTGAGGGGTGAAGTTGTGCTCCACGCTGATCAGCCGCACGTCACGGGCGGTCCAGTCGAAGTGCTGCAGGATATCCAGCTCCGAGCCCTCGGTGTCGATGGACAGGTAATCGATGCGCTGCGGTGCCTTCCAGAAGGCCAGCAGGTCGTTCAGCGACACGGTCTCGACCGGATAGCGCTCCCCGTCCCGGCGGCTGGCGGCGTGCATGTCGCTGTCGGAAAAGCTGTCGATCGTCGAGTGCGCCGCGATCTCGGTCTGGTTGAACACCAGCGTGCGCCCGCTCTCGATCCAGACGCAGCGCTCGTCGATGTGACAGGCGCGGTTCTTGCGCAGCGCCGGATGCCAGATGCGGGCGGGCTCGGCCAGGATGCCGCGCCAGCCCAGCGCGGTCTCAAGGTACCAGCTGTTGCTGAACTTCAGGCCGTTGGTGGCGCCGAACTCGACGAAATAGCCGTCGCGGGGCGAGCCCAGTTCCCAGGCCACCCACAGGTCCTGCAGGAACTGGGCGCGACTGTGGGTCAGGTGGGTGAGGCAGAAATTGATGAACGCCAGACGCGGGTCGGTGGCGCCGGCAGTCTGGTCACGCAAGCCCGCCAGCGCCTCGGTGATCTCTGCGAGTGTGAACTGACGCATCGGGCGGGGTCTCAGGAGGGCTGCGGATTTGACGTGAGTGGTGTCCAGGACGGAAATCTGGCACCTTTGACAAGTATGGCATCGCGGGATGTAAGCGTCTCGTTTCAAGCAAGTTTCAGCGGCGAGTAAGTGCGATGGGTGACTGGCGAGCGAAACAGCGGGCATTGCGTAAGTACGAGCACGATGCGCCCGCGCGCCCGGACAAGCGCGGCCCCGGTGGCGAAGACCCATCTATCGGCGCGCCGGTGGATGGACCCCGCACGGGCGGACGCCCAGGGGGAGCTGCGGCGGCGGTTCCCGTGCCGGTCGATGAGGGCTCTGGCGCTCGGACATAGGCGACCGTCACATTATCCCGATGAGGACGTGCAATGACCGGGAACGCAAAAGATACCAACACTGGCTGGACTGATCCCGACGATGCGCCGGAGTGGTCGGATGAGGTGCTTGAGCGCGCCGCGCGGTATGACGGCGAGACCCCGGTGCGCGCGGCCCAGGGCACGCTGACCCGTCGGGGACGCCCGTTTCGTAGGCTTATACGATCCCCCTAACCCGCCCGGGTGTGGTGGTTCTGATCGATCTCAGGGTCTCGATCTCTTAGGGGTGACGCCGCAGAATCTCGATCAGGCCGACCGCTGCGTCACTGGGCGGGGTGGTGCCGCTCTCGTACTTTTGAAACGCCCGGCGGCCCCCGCCGATCAGCCGCCCGGCCTCCTCCTGGGTCAGGTTCAGCTGCTTGCGAACCTTGCGCACGTGGGCCGCATAGGCGGCCTTGAGCTCGCTGAACACCTGATCTGACGCGGCCAGGTCAGCCCCGGAATGGATCGCGTCGCTGGCATCGTCAGGGTACCAGCCGGGCACCTCGACCGTTTGGGTCATCGAGCCGAACGAGACCGTTTGCGGGCGCACGCCGCGCCGCAACGTCTTGCCGGTTTCAGGATGGACACGCGTCTCAGTCATGGCCGGTCTCCTTGAACGAGGTGAGGGTAACGTCAATCAGGGTTTCGCCCGCGAATTTCAGATAGAGCCATCGATCATCCCAAGGCAGGTTGTACGTGTCGTGCCAGACCTTCGAATTGGGCGGACTATGGGCCGTCTCCGACTTGACGAAATCACGGGTCTCAAGCGCCTGGACCGCGTCCACGATATCCTCCAGTGCGTAGCCGAGCGCTCGGGCGCTCTCGACGGCGCTTCGTGTGATCTCAAGCGTCTCCACGCGGGCAAACTTCGCCTTGACCGCCGTCAGATTGTGATGGGGCTTGCGCTTGATCATGCGGGAACAATACACCTTGGAGGTTAATTTTCAAGGGGTGGGCGGTTTTAGGGGGAGGGTCCGGTCGCAGGGCGGTTTGGCGTGGATTGGTATCGTGTCGCGCTGTCTTCAAGTCACGGGTCGGAGCCGCTCAACAACGTTCAGGGCCAGCCAGGAAAGTAAATCTGTGTCGGATGAGAAACGGTATTGCCCATTTGCCATTCGGAATTCTCGTAGATCTTCTTCGCCTATCGGACCGCCTGTCAGAGATGCCCACCACTTGGCGTCGTAGGAGAGCTCGCTTTTACTTGAACCAATTTCCAAGCAGAGAGCGACTCTAACGTCGTCCCATTTCAGTGCTCTACGCGTGGCCAATTCGAATAGGCCTGGTTCTGTGACTTTAAGGATGCAAAGCCCGCCCACGAGTGGCGGCGGCGCAAATGATCTATCCGGGAGGAACGCATATGCCAGGGCCAGATTAGTCGTGATCCGCTCGATGGTACGGAGGCTGAACTGCCGCGCTTCTGCAACCTGGAGGACGAAATCAAACGCATCGGAATGGACGCCTTTGGGAGCCCAAGACCTCCGGATGTGCTCGATGAACCGTGTCCGAGACAGCTCGTGTTTGTGTCTACCGGTCTCCCCAAGGCGCACAGTCAGGTGGATGAATTTCTGGATGTAGATACCAGCGTCAATGTTCGATCCGTACGCCGCCACCACCGAGTTCTTCAGCTGCTCAAGGTGGGCACCGAAGATGAAATGAACGTTCGGCACAGAGAGGAAGTGCTTGACCCTTTCCAGAATCTCCAGGGCGAAAACCGGTCTGCAGCGATCCAGCTCATCGATGATGAATACGAGTGGCCGCGGGCTCTGCTCATCACCCGCTGACTGAAGCAGCGCCGGCAGTTCCGCCAAAGCTCGGCGAAACGTGTCGATGGTCGCGGACGCCCCTCTCTGGCGCGTGAGCATCTCGCCGAGGTATCGGTCCTCAAGCTGGCTGAGCTCCTCACCAATAGTCTTGGCTGCCTCTTCCAGATCCTTGGTATCGACAGCGTTGAGCGTCGCAATCTTCACTCCGGCGCGGAGCGCTGATCTTGCGACGACCTTCGTGACCTCCAAGGCTCCTGCGATGAGTTTTTTGCCGCCCGACGTTTTCGCCTTCTTGTGATCCTCCACCAAGCCAATGATTTCGGCCGCCATCGCGGAGAATGCATCCTCGACGTAGTCATGCTTGAACGCATCGAAGAAGACGACGGGATATCCCGCTTTCCGCAATTCACCGGCCCACTGCTTCAGGAAAATCGTCTTGCCGGCCCCCCATTGGGCATCCAACGCTAGCACCAATGGATCTTCAGAATTGGCGATCAGATGCGATAAGCCCTCTCCAAGCTCACTGCGGTTGAGAATGTCGTTCTCTGGGGTGAAACCATCGAAGTCGCCGATTTCAGGCTCGGGTAGGAATATCTTCATTGTCTCACCATTCCGCGTGTCGCCAGAAGTCATGGCGATTCGCTTAGGGAGGGGGTCTTGAATCAGTCGCCCGGCGCAATTTGTTTCGGCAGACGGAAAAGCGGGGCAGGTACTCGCAACACCATACCCAACCCAGGCAACCGGTCGCGAGCAGTGCGCCGGTCCGACCGTCTTCCGGCATTCGGCGCGGGGTGAGACAGCGCGCTTTGGAACACTGAGCGCGGCCTCGCCCCTTCCACCACGCCCTTTGGGCGCGGTCCCCCTTCCCCGAAATCGGGGAACGCAAGAGGAGGGATGCGGCGATGCGGCACGTTTCTCGACGCGTTGCGCTGGGGGTCCCGGTCTTCGCCTACGGCGAAACCGGGATGACCGGATTAGGAATTCTGGAGAGTTGGACGCAGGTTTCCCATGGCACCCTGAACCCGTGTCCCGGCGCCAGGCGCGATGCAGCCATCCGGCGGCCCCGGCGTTAGCGTTTCACGCCTACGCCCCACAGGAGCCCCAGATGTCACAGAACCGTACCGTTGCCATGGTGGTCGGGTCGCTCCGCAAGGACTCGGTCAGTCGCAAGGTGGCGAATGCGTTTGCCGGGTTGCAGCCGGGCCTTGAGTTTCGCAGCCTGGGCATCGGCGATCTGGCGCTGTTCGATCAGGATCGTGAGGCCGATCCGCCCGCCGAGTGGGTGCGGTTTCGCCACGAGGTGGCGGCGTGTGACGCGGTGCTGTTCGTCACGCCGGAGTACAATCGCTCGGTGCCCGGCGTGCTGAAGAATGCGCTGGATGTGGGGTCCCGGCCCTATGGTGCCAGCGTCTGGAACGGCAAGCCGGGGGCGGTGATCAGCGTCTCGCCCGGCACCATCGGCGGATTTGGGGCCAATCACCACCTGCGCCAGTCGCTGGTGTTCCTGAACGTGCCGCTGTTGAGCCAGGAGGCCTATGTGGGCAATGCGTTCAGTCTGTTTGATGATAGCGGCGCGCTGATCAACGAGGGCACGCGGGATTTTCTGAGGGCGCAAGGCCAGGCCTTTGCGGCCTGGATCGAACGCATTCTGGCGTGATTACAGTTTGAAATGAGGGTGCTCGGCCGGGCAACTCTGCATCGATCTTGTCCCACATTTGTGGTAATGTGCGGACCCTGAACCTGCGAGCCTGTCGATGAGCCGCCTGACGATTGATGTGACTGATCAGCAGCACCTGCTTCTGAAAACCCTGGCGGCTTCGCAAGGCAAGACGATCCGGCAATATGCCGTCGAGCGGCTGTTTCCGGCAAAAGCGGACGACGATCCGGCCTGGCAGGACCTGAAAACCCTGTTGGGCCAGCGCGTTGCCGAGGGCCTGGCGGGGGGGGTGTCCGCCTTGAGCATTGAGGCCATTGTTGATGAGGAAACCGCAGGGAGCGACCGCGCCTGATCGTAGCCTACGTTCTGACCACAGCGGCGGAAGCCGATTTGCGCGACATCATCCGCTACACCCGCCGACAATGGGGCGGCGATCAAACCCGCAGCTATATCGCCGGACTAACACGCGGGATTGAAGCCGTCGCCGCCGGGGCCGGGGTTTTCAAGGACATGACCGCGGTCTATCCCGGCTTGCGCATGGTCCACTGTCAGCATCACTATATCTGTTGTCTGCCCCGCGAAAACGCGCCTGCCCTCGTGGTGGCGATCCTTCATGAACGCATGGACTTGATGACGCGGCTGGCGGATCGCCTGCGATAGGTTCCGGGACGTCGGTGGGAAAATTTGGCGCGCCCGGAACGATTCGAACGTCCGACCCTCAGATTCGTAGTCTGATGCTCTATCCAGCTGAGCTACGGGCGCGCAGTGCCTTACGGCAAGGGCGCGGAACCTAGTCGCGGGCGGCGCGGAGCGCAAGGCCCCGGCCACGGGAAATTTCAGGCCTCAGCGCGGGAACGGCAGGCC
>JANNFM010000489.1:0-4048 GCA_031379795.1 Alphaproteobacteria bacterium | reverse complement strand
AGCGCGCGGATGAAACGGGCGTCCGACGTGCCGCCTGACGTCGAGAGTTCCGGCGCCGCACCGGTCACGTCCTGCACGGCGGAGGCCACCAGATCGGTGAAGGGGCCGCGTTCGGTCAGGAAGGCCTCGCCGCTGATCTGTGGCGTGATGGTGATCTTGCCGGCGAAACCCACCGAGGCGCGCCACACCTCCAGCTCGAACCAGTCGGCCAGCTGCTGGCCGGTATGGTTGGGATTGAAACGGATATTCAGACGCGCCCGCGCCACACCCGGGATCACATTCGTGGCGGTGTTGGGCGCCTCGATCATGGTCACCTCCAGGTTCGAGGGCTGGAATTCGGCATAGCCCTCGTCAAGCTTGCGGTCCTGCAGCGCGGTCAGCAGCTTCACCAGCACCGGCACGGGATTGGCCGCCCGGTGCGGATAGGCCACGTGGCCCTGGACGCCCTCCACCAGAATATCGGCGTTGATGGAGCCGCGCCGCCCCACCTTGACCATGTCGCCGAAGGTTTCGGCCGAGGAGGGTTCGCCCACCACGCAATGATCAATCACCTCGCCTTCCGTCGCCAGGGCCTCAACCACCCGCTTGGTGCCATGGGTGGCGATGCCCTCTTCGTCGCCGGTGATCAGGAATGAGATCGAGCCGGTGACCTGACCCGCTGAGATGGCCTCGGCCGTCGCTGCGGCGAAGGCGGCGATGGCGCTCTTCATATCGACCGATCCGCGCCCGATCAGCATCCCGTCCACCACCTCGGCGGCAAAGGCGTCCTTCGTCCAGGCACCGGCGTCGCCCACCGGAACCACATCGGTGTGGCCGGCGAAACAGAGGTTGGGCCTGGCCGTCCCATAGCGGGCGTAGAGGTTCTCGATCTCGCCGAACCTCATCCGCCGGCAGACAAACCCCAGCCCCGAGAGCGTCTGCTCGACGATATCCATCGCCCCGGCGTCGGCGGGCGTCACCGAGGGGCGGCGGATCAGGTCGCGGGTCAGTTCGACGGCGTCTATCGGTGTGCGCATTGTGGCGTATTACCCAAGCTTCAAACGACAGGCGAGAACCTTCCCATGCCCAGGATCAACATCGAGGCTGCAACCACCCGCGTGGGCAGTGCCTATCCGCCCCCCTTTGACGCGCCGTGCGCGGGCCGCAAGCGCTGGAAACTGGGCGACGCCGCCGGCCTGACCCAGTTCGGCGTCAACCTGATGCGGCTGCCGCCGGGAAGCTGGACCAGCCAGCGCCACTGGCACACCGCCGAGGACGAGTTCGTGTGGATTGTCGAAGGCGAGGTTGTGCTGGTCACTGACGAGGGCGAACAGGTGTTACGGCCCGGCGACTGCGCGGGGTTTCCGGCCGGGGTTCCCAACGGACATCACCTCCAGAACCGCTCGACGACCGAGGCCGTGCTCCTGGAAGTGGGATCGCGCCGCGAGGACGAGGACGGCTGCGACTATCCCGACCTCGACCTGGTCATCCGCCCCGGCGAGGAGACCTATCGCCGCCGCAATGGCGAACCCTACGAGGATCCCACGTCACGGACGCGGTGACGATCCTCGATGGGCGGAACGGTGCCCGTCGCAGGCTGGCTGAACAGTCGATATAGCGCCGGCAGCACCAGCAACGTCAGCAGCGTCGAGGAGATGATCCCGCCGATCACCACCGTCGCGAGCGGGCGCTGCACTTCGGCGCCGGCACCGACATTGAACGCCATGGGTATGAAACCCAGGCTTGCGACCAGCGCCGTCATCAGCACAGGTCGCAGGCGGGTGAGTGCGCCCTCACGGATCGCGGCGTCAACCGGGCGCCCTGCGGCGGTGAGCGTCCGGATAAAGCTGACCATGACCACACCATTCAGCACCGCGACCCCGGACAGGGCGATGAAGCCGATGCCCGCAGAAATGGAGAGCGGCAGGTCACGCAGCAACAGCGCGGCCACCCCGCCGGTCAAGGCCAACGGCACTCCGGAAAACACGATGGCGGCGTCCTTGAAGTTGCGAAACAGACCATAGAGCATGCCGAAGATCAGCATCAGCACCACAGGCACCACGAGCTGCAGGCGTCTGGCGGCCGAGATCAGTTGCTCAAACGTGCCGCCATAGGTGATCCAGTAGCCTGCCGGAACATCGACCTCCGCGCCGACCTTCTGTTGAACCTCCTGGATGAACGACCCGAGGTCGCGGTCGCGTACATTGGCGGTGACCACAATGCGGCGCTTGCCATCCTCGCGGCTGATCTGGTTGGGGCCGATCTGGACTTCGATCTTCGCCACGTCCTGCAGGGGAACAAAGCCGCGCGGACCTTCGCCCGCCGCGGCCAGGGGAATCCGCAGTCGCCCGACCGCATCCAGGTCGCCGCGAATGGCCTCGGGCAGGCGGACAACCACATCGAAGCGGCGATCGCCCTCGAAGACATGGCCCGCGACAGTCCCGCCCAGCGATGTCGCCACAACGGCCTGAACGTCCGCCACATTCAATCCGAGCCGGGCGAGCGCCGCCCGGTCCGGCGTAATCTGCAGCACGGGCAGCCCCGTGCCCTGTTCAAGGGTCACGTCCTGAGCGCCCTCAACCGCGCTCACAACGGTCTCCAGCTCCTCGCCGATCTCCAGCAACCGGTCGAGATCGTCACCGAACACCTTGACCGCGACGTCGGCCCGCACACCGGACAGCAGTTCGTTGAACCGCATCTGTATGGGCTGGGTGAATTCATAGTTGTTGCCCGGCACGTGGGCGACGGCGGCCTCGAGCTCGGCCACCAGGGTCGCGCGGGGCTTTCGTGGATCCGGCCAGTCCTTCCTGTCTTTCAGCAGGATGAAGGTGTCGGCGACCGACGGCGGCATCGGATCTGTGGCGACTTCGGCGGTTCCAATCTTGGCGACCACCCGCTCGACTTCCCTGAACTGCACGATGCGCGCTTCGAGCGCCGTCTGCATCTGGATGGCCTGGCTCAGGCTGGTGCCGGGAATGCGCAGCGCGTGCATGGCGATATCGCCCTCGTCGAGGTTTGGAATGAACTCCGTCCCCATCCGGCTGGCGGCAAACCCGGCCGTCACAACCAGCGCCACGGCGCCCGTCACGAAGGCGATTCGGAGCCGAAGGGCCAGGTCCAGCACGGGCGCGTACAGACGGCGCGCCCCACGCATGACCGGGCTTTCTGTCTCGGCCACCTTTCCCGTGACCAACAACACCACCATGGCCGGTACGAAGGTCAGCGACAGCACCATGGCTGCGGTCAGCGCCATCACCACGGTGATGGCCATCGGGTGGAACATCTTTCCTTCAACCCCCGTGAGGGCAAAAATCGGGACATAGACCAAGGTGATGATCAGCACCCCGAAGAGTGAGGGGCGGATCACTTCGCTGGTCGCCGAGGCGGTCATTGCCAACCGCTCGTCGCGGGTGAGAAGGCGGCCCAGGCGATGCTGCGCCTCACCGAACCGGCGCAGGCAGTTTTCGACGATGATCACCGCGCCGTCGACGATCAGGCCGAAATCCAGGGCGCCAAGACTCATCAGGTTGCCGGACACCCTGGACTGCACCATCCCCGTGACCGTCATCAGCATCGAAAACGGAATGATCGCAGCGGTAATCAGCGCCGCCCGGATGTTGCCCAGCAACAGGAAGAGCACGACGACAACCAGCAGTGCGCCCTCCAGAAGGTTTGTCTGGACGGTCCTGACTGTCCGATCGACCAGATCGGTCCGGTCATAGATCGGTTGGGCGATGACACCCTCGGGCAGGGCCTTTGCCGCCTGTTCCAGGCGCGCCGCCGCGGCCCGCGCCACCGTGCGGCTGTTCTCCCCGACCAGCATCATGACCGTGCCCAGCACGACCTCGCGGCCGTTTTCCGTCGCCGCGCCGGTTCGCAGCTCCTCGCCCATAATAACGTCGGCCACATCCGCCACCCGGATCGGCGTGCCGTTGCGGTTGCTGACGACGACGGATTTCAGGTCATCCAGGCTCGCGGCCTGGCCGGGAACCCTGACGAGAAACTGCTCACCGAACCGCTCGATCTAGCCCGCGCCCACGCTGGCATTGTTCTGCTCCAGCGCCGTGAT
>JANNFM010000479.1:0-7907 GCA_031379795.1 Alphaproteobacteria bacterium | reverse complement strand
CCCCTCATTCCCCCCCCCCTGGGGGGGTGGGGGCCCGGGACCCGGGGGGGGGGGGCCCAGCCCCCACATCGGCGTTGACGGCAAGCCCCCTCCACCATGCTGCGCATGGTCCCCCTCCCCCGATGGGGGAGGAGAATGCGGCTTCAGCCCTGGGGTCCAGACGCCATGACCGGCTTCTCCCCTGGCCGCGTGCTCGCCGTCCTGATCAAGGAGTTCAAGCAGCTCACCCGCGACCGCATCACCTACGCCATGATGCTGGCCATTCCGGTCGTGCAGCTGATCCTGTTCGGCTATGCGATCAACTCCGACCCCCGCCACCTGCCGACGGCGGTGCTGGTGCAGGAGGACAGCCGCTATGCGCGCTCCATCCTGTCGGCGCTGAAGAACTCAGACTATTTCGATCTGGTGGCCCAGGCGCGCAGTCCTGCCGAGCTGGACCGGATGTTGCAGGCCGGCGAGGTGCAGTTTGCGGTGACCATCCCTGGCGACTTCAGCCGCCGCGTGGCGCGCGGGGACAAGGCCCAGATTCTGGTCGAGGCCGACGCCACCGATCCGGCGGCCACGGGCGGCGCTGTGGCGGCGCTGTCGGCCCTGCCCGCCCAGGCGCTGGCCCACGACCTGACCGGGGCGCTGGCAGTGCGGGGACGGCCCAATGTCCCGTTCGAGGTGGTGGTTCATCGCCGCTACAATCCCGAAGCCATCACCGCCTACAACATCGTCCCCGGCCTGTTGGGCATCATCCTGTCGCTGACCCTGGTGATGATGACGGCGCTCAGCGTCACGCGGGAAACCGAGCGCGGCACCATGGAGACCCTGCTGGCCACGCCGCTGGAGCCGCTGGAGATCATGATTGGAAAGCTGGCACCCTATGTGATGGTCGGCCTGGTGCAGACCGCGATCATCCTGACGATGGCGGCGACCCTGTTTCAGGTCCCGATGGCGGGCGGCTGGATCGGTTTAAGCCTGGGCGTCGGGCTGTTCATCACCGGCTCGCTGGCGCTGGGGTTTCTGATCTCGACAGTCGCGCGATCACAGCTTCAGGCCATGCAAATGAGCTTCTTCTACATCCTGCCCTCGATCCTGTTGTCCGGGTTCATGTTCCCGTTTCGCGGCATGCCGGCCTGGGCCCAGTGGATCGGCGAGGTGATCCCGGTCACCCACTTCCTGCGCGTGGTGCGGGGCAGCCTGCTGAAAGGCCAGGTGCTCGGCGATCAGTGGCGCGAGCTGGCGGCGCTGGCGGCATTCGTTTGTGTGGTCACCGCGCTGGCCATGGCCCGCTGGCGGCGCACGCTGGATTAGGGAACAGTTGACCCCCGTCGCCGCGCCGTTGCATTCTGGTCCTTCGAAATTGGCCCACGACGCCAATGTGGTCGCGCCGCGCCTGACCTTGAGGCCGCCGGGGACACCAACAAGAACATGTCTGGCGGAGGTCTCTGTTGCCTGAATTAGCCTATCTTGCGCCCTCCAGCCCCGAAGAGGCGGCCCGTGCGCTGGCGTCGGCGGGCTCGCGGCCCCTGTCAGGCGGCACCGACCTGCTGGTGCAACTGCGCGCTGGACGCGTGAAGCCGGACACTATCGTTGATCTCAAGAAAATCGCGGGCGCCATGGGCATTCGCGAGGAGAAGGGCAGCTTCGTCATCGGCGCGGCAACATCGGGAGCCGTGCTGGGCGAGCACGCAGGGCTGGTCCGCGCCTGGCCGGGCATCGTGGAAGGTGCCAACCTGATCGGCTCGACCCAGGTGCAGGGCCGCGCCAGTCTGGGCGGCAACCTCTGCAATGGCTCACCCGCAGCGGACGGCGTTCCGGCTCTGATCGCGGCGCGCGCGACCTGCGTCATCGTCGGTCCCAACGGACGTCGCGAAGCTCCGGTCGAAAGCATTGTAACCGGCCCCGGCAAAACCTCGCTGACGCAGGGCGAGTTCGTGCTGGAATTCCGGCTGCCGGCGCGACCGGCCCGCGCATCAGATGCCTATCTGCGGCTGATCCCGCGCACCGAGATGGACATCGCGGTGGCTGGCGTGGGCGTCAATCTGGTGCTGGACGCAGGCGGTATGATCACCCATGCCCATGTGGCCATCGGCGCGGTGGCCCCCACGGCGCTGCTGGTGGCGGACGCGGGTGCGGCCCTGATCGGCGGAAAGCTGGATGAGGCGCGCCTCTCGGCCATGGAGGCGGCGGTGCGCGCGGCCTGCAAGCCGATCAGTGACAAGCGCGGCACCGCAGAATATCGAACCAAGATCGCGGGCGTGCTGGCCCGTCGGGCGGCGCTGATCGCCTATGACCGCGCGGGAGCCTGAGCTTGAGCAAGATCCACATCACCACCACCGTAAACGGCGACCCCGCCGAATTCCTGGCCTCGCCGGGCATGACCCTGCTGGACGCCCTGCGTGACGAACTGGGCCTGACCGGGGCCAAGGAAGGCTGCGGCTCCGGCGACTGCGGCGCGTGCAGCGTCATGCTGGACGGCCGCCTGGTCTGTTCCTGTCTGGTGCTGGCCCCCGAGGTCGAGGGCTGCCGCGTCGAGACCATCGAGGGCATGGCCCAGGGCGGGCAACTGCATCCGTTGCAGCAGAAGTTCCTCGAACACGCGGCCCTGCAGTGCGGCTTCTGCACGCCGGGCCTGCTGGTGGCGGCCAAGGCCCTGCTGGACGCCCATCCCGACCCCACCGAGGTTGAGGCGCGCTATTGGCTGGCGGGCAACCTCTGCCGCTGCACCGGCTACGACAAGATCATCCGCGCCGTCATGGACGCCGCCGCAGAGCTTCGACAGGAGAGAGCCGCATGAGCGAGACCCTCGACAAACCCACCACCCTCAACGTCGTCGGCACCCGCCCGATCCGCCCCGACGGTGCCGACAAGGTCACAGGTCGCGCCACCTATGGTGCCGACTACAACATGCCGGGCCAGCTGGTGGGACGCATCCTGCGCAGCCCCCATGCCCACGCCCGCATCGTCTCCATCGACACCACCCGCGCCCGCGCCCTGCCCGGCGTCAAGGCGGTGGTGACGTCCGCCGATTTCCCTGACCTCGCCTCGGAGATGCACGATGGCGGTGAGGCGGCGTCGAACCTGCGCGACCTGTCCCTCAACGTCCTGGCGCGCGGCAAGGTGCTGTACGACGGCCATGCCGTGGCCGCCGTCGCCGCCGTCTCGGCCGCCGTCGCCGAGGAGGCCCTGTCCCGCATCAAGGTGACCTACGAGGCCCTGCCCCATGTGATCGACGTGGAGCCCGCCATGTCGCCGGACGCCCCCGTCCTGCACGACTACATGATGACGGAGGGTCTTGAGACCCCGCCGACCGTCGCGTCCAACATCGCCAAGCGCCACAAGAACGTGCGCGGCGACGTCGATGCCGCCTTCGCCGCCGCCGACGTGATCGTCGAGGACCGCTACACCACCGAGGCCGTCCACCAGGGCTATATCGAGCCCCAGGCCTGCGTCGCGGCCTGGGCCGAGGACGGCCGCTGCGAGGTCTGGAGCTCCAGCCAGGGCCAGTTCATGGTCCGCACCTATTGCGCCAAGATCCTCGGCCTCGAGATCTCTGACATCCGCGTCACCCCGGCCGAGATCGGCGGCGGCTTCGGCGGCAAGACCACGGTCTACCTGGAACCCATCGCGCTGGCCCTCTCCCGCGCCAGCGGCCATCCGGTGAAGATGGTGATGACCCGCGAGGACGTGTTCCGCGCCACGGGCCCGACGTCCGGCGCGGTGATGCATGTGAAACTGGGCGCGACCAACGATGGCGTCATCACAGCCGCAACCGTCGAGCTGAAATTCCAGGCCGGCGCCTTCCCGGGCTCGCCGGTGGGCGCGGCCTGCATGACGGCGCTGGCCTGCTATGACATCGCCAACTTCACCATCGTCGGCTGGGACGTGGTGACCAATACGCCGAAAACCGCCGCCTACCGCGCGCCGGGCGCGCCCATCGCCGCCTTTGCGGTGGAAAGCGCTGTAGACGATCTGGCTCGCAAGCTGGGCATGGACCCCATTGCGCTCCGGGAAAAGAACGCCGTGCGCGACGGCACCAAGGCCGCCTATGGCCCGACGTTCGCAAACATCGGCTACGTGGAAACCCTGGCCGCGATCCGCGACAGCGAGCACTACAAATCGCCCCTGAAGCCCAACCAGGGACGCGGCGTGGCCGTCGGCTTCTGGTTCAATATCGGCGGTGAGAGCACCGCGGCCATCCACATCAGCGAGGACGGCAGCGCGGCGGTGGTCACCGGCAATCCGGACATCGGCGGCAGTCGCGCCTCCATGGCCATGATGGCGGCGGAAACCCTGGGCGTACCGGTCGAGCGCGTGCGCCCGATGATCGGCGACACCGCCTCCATCGGCTATTCGATGCTGACCGGCGGCAGCCGCACCACCTTCGCCACCGGCATGGCCGTGGTGCAGGCGGCAGAAAAGGTCATCCTCGACCTGCGCCAGCGCGCCGCCAAGCTCTGGGAGGTCAGCCTCGACCACGTGGTCTGGCGCATGGGTCAGGCCGAATGCATCGACCCGGCCAAGCCCGAAAAGAAACCTATGACCCTGGCTGCCCTCGCCGCTCAGTCGGGACGCACCGGCGGCCCGATCTCGGCCCAGGTGACCCTGAACGCCCAGGGCGCCGGCCCGGGATTCGGCGTCCACCTGTGCGATCTTGAGGTCGACCCGGAGACGGGCCACACCAGCATCGTGCGCTATACCGCCGCCCAGGACGTGGGCCGCGCCATCCACCCGTCCTACGTCGAGGGCCAGATCCAGGGCGGCGTCGCCCAGGGTGTCGGCTGGGCGCTGAACGAGGCCTACATCTTCGACCGCGATGGTCGGATGGAGAATGCCGGGTTCCTGGACTACCGCATGCCGGTGGCCTCGGACCTGCCGATGCTGGACACCATCATGATCGAGGTGCCCAACCCGAAGCACCCGTTCGGGGCCAAGGGCGTCGGCGAGGTGCCGATCGTGCCGCCGCTGGCCGCCGTGGCCAATGCGATGCGAGGGGCCATCGGCGTTCGGATGTCCAGCCTGCCCCTGTCGCCCCCGGCCGTGCTGGCAGCCCTGGACGCCCGGAAAGGCTGACGGCACGCCGATGGCTCATGTGGTCGTCGGCAGTGACTGCTGGCCGTTCACCGGCGGCGCCTCGACCTTCCAGATCGAGGCCGCCACGGTGCGCGAACTGATCACCGCGCTGGATGGGCAATTCCCCGGCCTGGGCGACTTCATCGACAAACGCATGGCCTTTGCCATCGACGGTGAGATCCATCAGGACGGCTGGTTTTCAGCGATTGGCCCGGCGAGCGAAGTTTATCTGATACCGAAGATCGGCGGCGGTTGAGCCAAGAGTTGGGCCTCCCGAAGTAGTGAGTTCCAGCAAAATGAGTTCCCCCGCATTCGCCATCTGACCCACATCCTCACGTCGGCCCTGATCCTGGTCGGTTGCCACGCCCTGCCGGCGCACGGCGCTGAAGCGTCGCCCTGGGATGTGTCCGGCACAATGCGGCTTCGTTATGAGGCGCTGGGCGGCCAGGTGCGGCCGGGCTTCAACGCCTCTGACGATCTGATCAGCCTGCGCACCACGCTGATGGCGGAATATCACAAGGGCCCGCTGCGGATCGGCGCCGAGATGTATGACAGCCGGGCCTGGGGTGGAAACCTCCGCAGCCCGATCAGTTCCAATGACGTCAACGCGCTGGAGGTGGTCCAGGCCTATGCGGTGATCGAGGGTCACAGCGAAGGCCTGGGTGCCACTCGACTGCAAGCCGGCCGCATGGTGCTGAACCTGGGCTCTCGTCGTCTGGTGGCGGCCGATGATTTCCGCAACACGACCAGCGGCTACACAGGCCTGCGACTGGACATGGCGCCGCTGGGAATGAAGACCACCCTGATCTTTTTCGAGCCCCAGGTGCGCCTGCCCGAACGCATCGACGCTCTGCTCGAAAACCGCCAACGGATCGACCGGGAAAGCCGTCATTTGACCCTGTGGGGCGGTGTGGTGGCCCGACCCAGGACCTTGGGAAAGGCTCTGCTGGAGGCCTCATACTTCCGTCTGGATGAAAGTGACGCGCCGGGGCGCCCCACCCGTGATCGCCAGCTGGACAACTTTGGCGCCCGGGTGATTCTCGATCCGGCTGTCGGCCACTGGGACTACGAGCTGGAAGCCATCGGTCAAACCGGCGAAGTCAGCCGGGGTCTCGCACCTGCCGATCCGACCTTGAAGGTCCGCGCCGGCTTCCTGCACGCCGATGTGGGCTACACCTTCGCCCACCCCTGGCGACCGCGGGTGTCTGCAGAGTTCGATCTGGCGACCGGCGACAAGGCGGCAGGACGATTCGGTCGCTTCGACACCCTGTTCGGTTTGCGCCGGGGGGACTTCAGCCCATCAGGCATTTTCGCCGCCATCGGCCGCGCCAATATCCTGACGCCGGGATTGCGGGTTGAGATCGCTCCCTCGCCGCGTTGGGACGCCTTCATGACCACGCGCGTCATGTGGCTGGCCGCGCGCGAGGACTCTTTTTCCACGACCGGCGTCCGCGATCCTTCCGGTCGGTCCGGGCGCTTCGCCGGGACGCAGATTGAAGGGCGCGTCCGCTACTGGATCGTTCCGGAGCGCCTGCGCGCCGAGGTCAACGGCGTCTGGCTGGACAAGGGACGCTTCCTGCGGCGGGCCCCGAATGCGCCGGCCACAGGCGACAGCCGCTTCCTGGCGATGAGCGTGATCCGATCCTTCTGAGCAAGCCTACCTCGGCGCCATCCGGATCGCCCCGTCCAACCGCACATCCTCGCCGTTAAAATAGCCGTTGGTGATCATGGTCTCGGCCAGCTGGGCGAATTCCTCCGACTGCCCCAGGCGCTTGGGGAACGGCACCGAGGCGCTCAACCCCGCCTTCACGTGCTCGGCCGCGCGGGCCAGCAAGGGCGTGTCGAAGATACCCGGCAGGATGGTGTTGATGCGGATGGCCTCGCTGGCCAGATCGCGGGCGATGGTCAGGGTCATGCCGACGATCCCGGCTTTTGACGCCGTATAGGCCACCTGGCCGATCTGGCCGTCCTCCGCTGCCACCGAAGCGGTGTTGACGATGGCGCCGCGATCCCCGTCGTCCATGACTGGCAGGGTCAGCATACCGGCCGCGCTCTTGGTGACGCAGCGGAACGTGCCGATCAGGTTGATCTGGATGATCCGCTCGAAGTTCTCCAGCGGGTACTCCTTGATCTCGCCGGTCTGCTTGTCGCGCGACACGGTCTTGGCGCCGCCGCCGACGCCGGCGCAATTCACCAGGATCCGCTCCTGACCGATGGCGGCACGCGCCTTGGCGAAGGCGGCGTCGACCTCCTCGCTGGAGGTCACATTGGCCAGGCAGAACACCCCGCCCAGTTCTTTGGCCAGCGCCTCGCCACGCTCGGCGTTGAGGTCGAACAGCGCCACGCGGACGCCGTGCGAGGCCAACCGCCGCGCGGTCGCCTCGCCCAGGCCTGAGGCACCTCCCGTGATGACGGCGGAAATGGTGGAATCGAGTTTCATGGCGGTCTCCTGATCTGACGACGCGACTTTGCGCACTGCCGCTACGGCAGTCGAGGCTCGCTCTCCATACATCTGGAGCGCGACGGGCGCTGCACATGGTATCCACTTGAAGCTGTCACGCGCCCGAAGCGTGCGGGGACTGGACAACTCCGAGGTTTCCCCCTCGGGGTAGGGCTATCGCATATGAGTGATCAGCGAGATGAGTTTCTGATCATTCCATCTGGCCAGGAGTCCTTTGTGGCGCAGGGGGATATTGGATGGCTCGGCTCTCAAGACGTTGAGGGCCAGACGACTGAGGGCGCCGAGATTGGCGGGTCCATTGGACTCGCGGCTTCGGGATTGCTCTTCATCCAGGAACACCTCGAGTTGCCAGAGAACGTCGTTCTCGATATATATATATATATAT
>JANNFM010000559.1:0-6853 GCA_031379795.1 Alphaproteobacteria bacterium | reverse complement strand
GCCACGCGCAACACTGGCAGTGATCCCATCGCCCTGATGCCCGTGGCGAAATAACGCCCCCAGCTGTCACTGTCGGTCGCCAGCACCATGTTATGCGAATCGTTGCCCCCGAACAGGAACACGCACACCAGCGCCTTGTAGTCGGACACCGACTGGCCAGCCGCAGAGCCGGCGGCAGCGAGCTGCATCGCAAACGGCGCGGCGACCCCGAGGGTCGACATCGCGCCCCCCAGCCGCAACAGGTGGCGGCGATCCATGGAACCGGTCATCGCTGCACCATGTATTCGGACGAGCCCATAGTCATATAGATCGCCAGCTTGGCGCGGTTGGCCAGAGCCGTCTCGGCACCGGTGGCCGGAACGTTTATCCCCCCCACGGCAGTCACGATGCGACTTCGCAGCGCGCTCGACATGGTCCCGTTCAGCAGCAACAGGTTCAGCCGCTCCGTCAGCGCGTTGACATCATTGGCCAGGGCGGTCTCGGCGGAATAGGTGCTGCGGACATCCCGCGCGCCATTGAAGTTCAGCCCGGCCCCGACGTCGATCGTTGACTGCATGGTGTTGAGGTAGCCCGCGACCGTAATCTCATCGACAATCTGGAACTCGGGCGCCACCAGGCCCGCCGATCCAAGTCGGCTGTTCGGCGGCGAGTAGCCCGGGCGGAAAAAATTGAACACCGACGGCGAGTTCAGTGCGGACTGTCCCAGCGAGGTATTCGCGCTGGTCGAGGGGATCAGCCACTCGCCCGACGCCGAGGTGGCATTAAAGGTCCGGGCCCATTGCGCGTAGCGGACCAACGGCTCACGCACCTTGCCGAAATTGGCCCCGGTTGCGGTGGCTGCATTTCGCGCCTCTGCATCCAGCAGGATCGCGCGCACCACTGCGGCCATGTCACCTCGCACGCCGCGACCGTTGTTGTCGAAAATCGCGCTAACCCGTCCGACATAGGCCGGGGTGGGATTGCTGGTCACAAGACGCTGGATCAACTGCTTGCTGATGAACGGCCCGACATTTGGATGGTTGAACAGGGTATCCAGAGCGATCTTCAGGTCGCCAGCCGGATTGACCACATTCGAGGCGGGAATATTGGTCCCGAGAAACGTCTTGGCGCTGGTTGAGTGAAACGCCGGATAGGGGATCATCGACCGAACCCGGGCCTCAGCCACAGGACTTCGACTATTGAACGTTGCTGTCGACGGATTTGGCGCGAAATAGCTGTAGCCCGTGAAGACCTTGGCAAGCCCGCTTATATCATCGGTGGTGTAGCTGGGAATGGGCCGACCGAGCGCATCGGTTTTCACGGTCCCGTCGGCATTTAGCTGAAACAGCCCGATGGTCATCAGTTGCATCACTTCGCGGGCATAATTCTCGTCTGGATTACGCCCGGTGATCGGGTCCTCCTTCTGATTGGCCAGCCAGGTCAGGTAAACGCCCATGACCGGATGCAGGGACACCTGCTCCAGCAACGTCCGGAAGTTACCGAAAGCATTGGCCCCCAGCATGTCGTAGTAGGAAGCCGCCCCGCGTGTATCCACGTTGGTGTCTGTCAGGGAGATCACGAAGATTTCCGACAAGGCCAATTTCATGCGCTGGCGCAGCTGATCCGGACCCGTGACCGCCTGCCGCCAGTAGGAATAGTAGAAGTCCACCGCGTTCAAAGTCGCCGTTGGATTGGTCTGTCTCAGCAGCGCGAGGCGCGTCTCCACTTCGGCCAGATGACTGGTCGGTGCCGGCATGACCAGTTGTTGGTCCAGCCATTGGGAATATCCGCTCGACCGCACCTGACTGATCGTGGCGTCCGTGGCTCCGTAGGTCGCCTGCGCCAGAAAGCGCGAAGCCTCTGCCGCGCTGGGTGGCGCAGAAGCGTCTGCACCCGATGTCCGGGCACCGCTGCAGGCCGTCAGCGTCAGGGCCATCAGGACAGCCAGCCAACCACCAAAGCGGCGTGGCATCGAATCCATGGGCTGGAACAACGTCATGATCACCGATCTTGGCCATTTACGTCGCCGATGTCCACCACAGTGGCGGCAGCCGGGGTCGCTTTCCGTTCAACCGCCCCCGACGGAAAGTCCGTCGAACGACGTGCCATTGAGTACGCGGACCAATCAGCTAACATCACGTCTTCAAGGAGATGGGTCATGCCCACATTTGTTGCCGGCGCAGTCGGTGTGGATTTCGACCTTCTCGACCTAGGGCCGCTGGCTTCAGGCACCGTGACCGGGTCGACCGCCACCTCTCAGGAAATTCGCGCCAACGGCGTGGTCACCCAGATCTTCGGCTCAGGGTTTCAGTATGCCGGTGGCGGGCCTCCTTCAGCCGGCGTGATCAATCGGTTCGTGGTCGGGTCCGACGCCGGGCTGATCTACGACATTGCAGGCCTGACGCTCTCCGCAGCGGCGTTCCGTGGCTGGGTCGTGGCCGGAGACAATGCCTCGGCCAAGACGGGTATCTTTGCAGGCGCGGATTCGATGGTTGGCTCCGCGCTGGACGACCGCCTCCGCAGCTTTGCTGGCAATGATACCGTGACGTCCGGAGCCGGTGCGGACTTCGTCGACGCAGGAGATGGTGACGATCAGGTCTTTGCCGGCGCGGGGAATGACACCGTAGTCGATCCCGGCGGCTCCAACTATCTGCGCGGCGACGAGGGCGATGACACCATCGTCGGCGGGGCGAACTTCGACGACATCAACGGCAATATGGGCAATGACACCGCCTCGGGTGGCCTGGGCGATGACTGGGTGGTGGGCGGCAAGGACAATGACGTGCTGTTCGGCGACGATGGCGGCGATCTCGTCTACGGCAACCTGGGCGATGACAGCTGCGACGGCGGCAGCGGCAATGACACCATGCGGGGTGGCCAGGGGGCCGACAGTCTAAGCGGCGGCGGCGGAAGTGACTTCGTTTCCGGTGACCGCGGCGACGATACCATGACCGGCGGCGCAGGGGCCGATATTTTCCACTCCTCCAGCGATGCCGGGATCGACCGGGTGCTGGATTTCAGCGTTGCCGAAGGCGATCGAGTTCAGTTGGATCCTGGAACAACCTTCAGTGTGGCCCAGGTTGGCGGCGACGCCGTGATCACTATGAGCGCGGGATCGGTAACCCTGGTGGGCGTGTCGATGGGAAGTTTGCTGGGGTCCTCGATTTTTGTCGGGTGATTTGCGAGCCTTCGTAATGGCTCGTTGACCTTCCCCCGCCATCACAGTGCAGACTGCAATGGCGGAGGTTCGATGGTGAACACCGCGCACGAGAACAGGGCCAGACGATGCGTGTTGATGGAAACTGGTTCCGTCGGGAACGGATGCGGATTTTTCTTTCGACCCTTGGTCCTGTGTCCGACAAGCCTGTCCACGTGCTGGATATCGGCGGAACCGCGTCGTACTGGCAGGCTACGCAAGACCTCTGGGGGGCTTGGCCGCTGAAGTTCACCCTCGTCAATCTTGACGTCGAGTCCCACGATGACGGACCCTTTGCCATCCGGTCGGGCAACGCTTGCAGTATGCCGGAGTTCGCCGACAACAGTTTTGATGTCGTTCACTCCAATAGCGTGATCGAACACGTGGGCCACTGGCATGAAATGGCGGCCATGGCGCATGAAGTTCGTCGTCTGGCCCCTGCCTACTATCTGCAGACTCCGAACTTCTGGTTCCCTGTTGAGCCCCACTACCGAACCGTGGGCTTTCAATGGCTCCCGGAATCAACCCGCGCTCATATTCTGGCCAAGCGCCGGCTGGGCTTTCGCGGCCCCGAAGCCAGCTATGATGCCGCCATGCGCAACATACAGTCAGTCAACCTTTTGACGTCGAGACAGATGCGGGAGTTGTTTCCAGACGCCCAACTGCGTCATGAGCGATTCTTCGGCTTTGCAAAATCGCTGATCGCCTTGCGAACCCCTTACGAGGGTTGATCCAGATCGCCATCGGTGCACGGTCGACGCGCCCTCGCCACATCACCGGCCTGTGCCAGAACACAATGTCTTCACGCGATGATGCCAGGATGAACGCATGCTCAATCGCCTACGCGCCGCTCTGACCACCGCGTTGACGCTCCTTATGGGTGCGTGCTCAGCCCCCACGGCTTCAGCAAAACAACATCGGGCCACCCCGGTGAACATCAAGTCGGTGCTGGAGGCCGCGCGAGCCGGTGATGTCGTTGTTCTCGAACCGGGCATCTATAGCAATGTGCGCATCAGCCAACGCGACTTTTCCCCAGCACTCGTCCTCGATGCCCGGGCAGCGACCGTTGACGGCTTCTCCGGCAAAAACATCACCGGCCTGAGGATTCTGGGTGGACATTTTCGCGTGCCGCCGCCCACGCTGAAGCCCTCAACCGGACAACAGGTGTTCGGCTATGCGACCCGGTTTGATTCCGCCAGACGCATTGAGTTGATCGATGTCAGGTTCTCCGGCCCGGGCGCACCGGCGGATACCAAGGACGGTCCGTTCGGCGAAGGCTATGGAGTATTCGTTGTCGCTGGATCTGATGTCGAGGTCCTCAATGGTCGGTTTCTAGGTCTGAAAAACGGCATCGTCCTGTCCAGGGTCGAAGGCTTCAAGATCGCTCAAAATCAATTCTCCGCCATGCGGTCTGATGGCATCAATGTCGCGGAAAGCCAGAAAGGCCTGATCGACGGCAACATCTGCGGGGCAACCCGCATTCGCGACGCTGAGCATCCCGACTGTATCCAGATGTGGTCGCGACCGACCTCACCACCGACAGCGGATATCGTGATCCGCGGTAATCGTGCCGAGGGCATGACCCAGGGGATCGGCCTGTTCAACCACGTTCGCGACGGTGTTGACGATGGAGGATTTGATCGTATCACCGTTGAGGACAACGATCTCACCGTCGGGTTCCCGCAGGGCATTTCGCTCAATAGCGGCAGAGCCTCGATCGTCAGGAACAATCGTGTCCGGACGCTGCCGGGCTCAAAGTACAGAGCCAGCATCAGCACTGGTCCCGGCGTTTTGCGATGCGGCAACGTGGTGGAATCCGGTGCTGGAAAACCCGGCCTGAAAGACCCTGCATGCTGAGATCAGCGGCGGCTGGACGGTGAGAAAGGGCGGCAAGGCCTATTTCGCGGCCAGCCTGGTCGCCCAGGGCTCCGCTCTGGCGCGCTATGTGATCCTGGCGCGACTGTTGGGGGAGGAACAACTGGGTTTGGCCGCCATGCTGATCCTCACGGCCCAGTTTTTTGACTCGATCAGCGATACCGGCAGCGATCGCTTCATCGTCCAGGACGCCGCCGGTGACACGCCCATGATGCAAAAGGTCGTGCAATCAGCGCTGGCGGCCCGGGGTTTGCTGATTGCCATCGCCCTTGCGGCTTCCTCGGGCTTGTTGGCCGGCCTCTATAAGCAGCCGGACCTCCGGTGGGCGCTGGTGGCCGTTGGTCTTGCGCCCTTGATTGGCGGGCTGGTGAACCTGGACCTGAGGCGCGTTCAGCGCCAATCCGATTTCCGCCCGGAGAGCCTGGCAATTCTGGTGTCCGAGTCCGTCAGCCTGGTAGCGACCTCAGTGGCCGCGTTGATCACCAGAGACCATACGGCGGTCATCTATGGGCTTGTGCTGCGAGCTGCAGCCTTGGTGGCTGTCTCCCATCTGACGGCGAAACGCTCTTATGCCTGGGGCTTCGGGCGGGCAGAAGCCCGCGCTTTTTCAGTGTTTGCCGCACCACTTTTCCTCAATGGATTTTTTCTGTTCTTGGGTTCCCAAGGAGATCGGGTCATGATCGGCTCAGCCCTTGGCCCAGCGCAATTGGGGCAATACAGTGCCGTGCTGCTGCTGATCCTTTACCCGACCAGCGTTGCGTCGCGCTTTCTGATCGGCATCCATCTTCCGAACCTGTCCGCGTCCAGGCTTGAGCCAGCCGCTTTGGAAGATGCGCGCCAGCGGTTGGGATCGCAGACCTTGATACTGTCAGCTACATTGGTGATTGGCTTTACCCTGGCGGCCCCGATCTTTGTGCCACTGCTCTATGGCGCACGCTTTGGCCAACCCCTGCAGATTATCGCGCTGATCGCGGTTCTGCAAAGCACGCGCTTCATGCGATTCTGGCCAACGACCGTTGCGGTCGGATCAGGCAACAGCGTCATCGTGTTGCTGAACAACATCGCCAGGATGGTCGGACTGCCTTTGGCCCTGCTGGCCTTCAACCAGTTCCAGAGCCTTGAGGCGGTGATCGCCGGCTTTATTGTCGGTGAATTCGTGGCCCTGGCGGCTGCCTTGCTGCTCCTGAAGCGGGCGGGTGACGTCCAATTGCGGGAGTTCCGTCGGACCGGATACTATCTTGCGCTCTGCATCGCGAGTGTTGCCGCGGCCTGGAGCCTGCAAGCTGGAGATGTCGTGGCGGGCGACATTCTGGTCGGGACGGTCCTCGTCATCGCCGGCGGTATTCTGTTCGCAGAACGCCGGACGCTTGTCGAAACCTCCGACTTCATCCGACAACGGCTGAGGCACAAGACCTGAGTATATCTGGACAGCAAGGGGCGGTGTTAGCGACGAAACCGGTCGCGGGTCCCACGACCCAGTTTCCCGCCCTTGGGCTTATCCTGCCAGAAATCGTCCTTGCGACGCAGGGCCGCGGCCACGCCATAAATGATAAAAACCGCAACGATGCCGAGCAGGATGGGAACCGAGAACTCTTCCAATTGCAGCTCCGATATCTAGTGAGCGCTGGGCGCGTCGGAAATCCAGGCGGGTGGACCCCGATGGTTCAATAGCCCGGCCATCCAACCCTGAATCGCGAAACCAGACTGGCGCCATGCACCCCGTCTGCCAAAGCGCATGGCAATGACGATCAACGCGCCGACGGCGACAATCGGCATCAGGTTCGGTGAGAGGTCGCGGGTGAG
>JANNFM010000412.1:0-3693 GCA_031379795.1 Alphaproteobacteria bacterium | reverse complement strand
ACACCCGATCAACGCGTGGCACTGTCGTTGCGCTGTCCGATGGGCAAGCCGGATGTGTGCGTCAAGACGGGACAGCAGCACGTTCGACGGCCAGGTCCGTCCGGGGGGGCGGGTCAGGCTCACGACGTCCTCTGGGGCGTTGGTTGCAGGCGACCTGGTTGGCGGTGCGTAGGGTCAGTATGCCAAAGACCAGGTCGCTTGCGACGCTCTCAAGCGTTGGCGTGTTTTCGCCGATCTCGAGCATGATCCCCTCAAATCGAACTCCCACACCCCCGCTCATCCCGGCGAATGCCGGGACCCAGATCGCGGATCTCAGCGGGAATTTGGAAGACCCATTGCGCTTGTCACGCCCATCTAGGCGCTATTCCATCTGGGTCCCGGTATTCACCGGGATGAGCGGTTTTCGGGTTTGGTGCGGTCAGCTGGGATTTCGCGCTGTGCGCAGCTGAACCAGATAGACAGCGATCACGCCGGTGGCAACCAGGCCGATCAGGATCGTCGACACCGCATTGATCTTGGGGTCCACGCCCAGCCGTACCTGGCTGTAAAGTCGCATCGGCAAGGTTGTCGCGCCGGGGCCGGATGTAAAGCTGGCGATGACCAGGTCATCCAGCGACAATGTGAAAGCCAGCATCCACGCCGCGGCGACCGCCGGCGCAATCACCGGCAGAGTCACCAGCGCAAACGCCTTCCACGGCGGGCAGCCAAGGTCCTGCGCAGCCTCCTCCAGGCGTCGGTCAAAGCCGCGCAAACGCGCCTGAACAACCACCGTTGCGTAGCATAGCGTCAGCGTCGTGTGGCTGAGCGTGACCGTCCAGAAGCCTCTCGGAAGGCCCACCGAGACGAACAGCAACAGCAGAGAAAGGCCCAGGATCACCTCTGGCATGACAAGCGTGGCATAGAGGCTGCCTGCAAACAGGGTGCGACCCCGAAAACCGCCGTGGACCAGCGCGACGGCTGCCAGGGTTCCCAACACCGTCGCCAGTGTCGCCGACATCAGGCCGACTCTCAGCGTCACCCAGACGGCGTCAAGCATCTGCTCGTCCTGGAACAGCGCCACATACCATCGTGTGGAGAAGCCACCCCAGACGGTGACCAGCCGGCTGGCGTTGAACGAATAGGCCACCAGGATGACGATCGGCAAATAGAGAAACACCAGCCCGAGCACGACCGAGGCGATGTTGAAGGCCGATGGGCCCCGTTTCATGACAACACCTTCGCCTGCTGACGTTCGAACAGCAGGATCGGGATGACCAGGGTCGCCAGCAGTACGATGGCCACGGCCGACGCGGCCGGCCAGTCGCGGTTGGAGAAGAACTCGGTCCAGATGACCCGACCCAGCATCAGGGTCTCCGAGCCGCCCAGTAGATCCGGGATCACGAACTCGCCGGCCATCGGAATGAAGCAGAGCAGGGCGCCTGCGACGGCGCCTGGCAAGCTGAGGGGGAATGTGATCCGCCAGAAGGCCGACAGCGGCGTTGACCCCAGGTCCTGGGCCGCCTCGATGAGCCGCTGATCCTGACGCTCCAGGACGGCGTAGAGGGGCAGCACCATAAACGGCAGGTAGGCATAGACGAGGCCCAGTAGCACCGCCGTTTCCGTGTTCAGGATATCGACCCCAGGCAGTCCCAGCCCATGCAAGGCGGTATTCAGCACGCCAGCCGGCTTCAGGATCGCGATCCAGGCGTAAATGCGGATCAGAAAACTGGTCCAGAAGGGCAGGATCACGGCCATGACAAGCGCCTGGCGAAGCGTGGGCGGACAGCGGCTGATGCCATAGGCGACAGGGTAACCGATCAGCAGCAGCAGGCCGGTTCCGATCCCGGCGAGGCGAAGGCTGGAGAGGTAGGCGTCCAGATAGAGGCGATCCTGAGCCAGCCGGGCGTAGGTTTCATTGTCGAGGCCTGCGAAGACCGCCTGGAGGCCTGCCAGCCCCTGCTGCCAGTCAATCCGCGGGACATAGGGCGGCATGGATAAGGCCGTGTCCGAAAGCGAGAGCTTCGCCACCAGCAGAAACGGAAAGACGAAGAACACCGCCAGCCAGAGCATCGGCGCAATCGCGGCCAGGCCGTTCCGCGGAGGCTTCATCGTGTAAGAACGATGGCGCTGGACGGCGCGAAGGTCAGCCAGATCGGGTCGTCGCATCCCAGTGTTTGCGCAGGCGTGCGGGTGGCGTTGGCGCGCGCGGCCCGCACCGTCCGGCCCGGGGCCAGCTCGACAAGATAGGTCGTCCAATCCCCCAGATAGCCATAGTCGAGCAGTCGTCCGGCCAACTGATTGCCGCCGGGCGGCGGGGGCTCGGAATGCACAGTGATCTTCTCGGGGCGAACGGCAAGCCAACCCACATCTGCTGCGTCGGCCGCGCCCTCCGCTTCGAAAACGCCGTCCGCCGAGTGCAGCCGTATCCGGCCGTCGCCGGCCGCCTCGATACGCCCCTCGAACAGGTTCACGTCGCCGATAAAGCCGGCCACATAACGATCCACCGGCGCTTCGTAGACCTCGGCCGGACGGCCGATCTGGACGATTTCACCCTCGCGCATCACCGCGATCCGGTCGGCCAGCACCATGGCTTCATCCTGATCGTGGGTGACGATCATGAAGGTGAGGCCCAGGTCCTGTTGCAGCGCCATCAGCTCGAACTGGGTCTCCTCGCGCAGCTTCTTGTCCAGCGCGGCCATCGGTTCGTCCAACAGCAGGATGCGAGGGCGGGGGGCCAGGGCGCGGGCCAGGGCGACCCGCTGCTGCTGGCCGCCCGAGAGCTGGTCAGGACGTCGGCGCCCCAGGCCCTCCAATTTCACCAGGGCCAGCATCTCCTCGACGCGTGCGGTGGTTTCGGCCCTGGACACGCCCTGTCGGCGCAACCCGAAGCCGATATTCTGAGCGACATTCAGATGCGGAAACAGCGCATAGGACTGAAACATCATGTGCACGGGACGCCGATGGGGCGGCTCGGCGGAAATGTCCCGATCGCCCAGCAGAATCCGGCCGGCATCCGGCGCCTCGAACCCGGCCAGCATCCGCATGAGCGTGGTCTTGCCACAGCCGGAGGGTCCCAACAGGGCGAAGAACTCACCTTCGTAGATCGACAGGTCGAGCCGTTTGACCGCGGCCGTGTCACCGAAGGCCTTGCTGACCGCCTCGAACCGGACAAGCGGACGCGCCGACGGGTCTTCCCACGGCGCAAAGCTTGAGCGGATACCGCCTGTTTGAGGCCGACCGTTCAACGCCCCGTCAGGACCTTCGTCCACTTGCGGTTGACGTCGCGAAGCAGGGCCTGGTCCTTGGTGGTGGTGACGAACAGCCGTTTCGACAATTCGGGTGTCGAATAGACGTTTGGGTCACTGCGGATCGCCTCGGCCACCAGCGGCGTCGCGGCCGCGTTGGCGTTGGCGTACTGCGTGAAGTTGGAGGCACGGGCGATGATCTCCGGTCTCAGCAGGAAGGCGATGAACCGGTGCGCCGCCGCCACATTTGATGCGTCCTTCGGGATCGCAAGGACGTCGAACCAGACCTGAGTGCCTTCCTTTGGCACGGCATAGGTGATCCCGACGCCATTCCCGGCATCAGCGGCCCGCGCCTTCGCCTGCAGGATGTCGCCGGAATAGCCGATCGCCACGCAGATATCCCCGTTGGCGAGGGCCTCAATGTACTCCGAGGAGTGGAACTTGCGGACATAGGGCCGCACTTTCAGCA
>JANNFM010000406.1:0-5806 GCA_031379795.1 Alphaproteobacteria bacterium | reverse complement strand
ATATATATATATATATTCGGCATCGAGCTGCAACGGGCTATCACCTACACCGAGTTCGACACCTATCTGGCGATTCTGCTGCTGATCGTCGGCATGATCTTCCTGCTCGATATACTCTCGGAAGCCATCCGGCACCGGTTGATCGGCCTGGGAGAGGCCCGATGAACCCGGGTCAGTATGCGCGCGCGCTCAAGGTCGCACCTGAGGCCATGCAGCCTGGCCTGCGTCGCCGATTGACCCGGTGGGCGTTGCTGGTGGCGGCGGTGGCCGCGTTCGTGGCGATGTGCATGGACCTTCAGCTGGCACCAGACGCCTTCCTCGACGGACTCGGCAAGCTTGGGCGTTTCCTGGCTGCGGCGATGCCGCCGACGGACGGCGGCGATCTGCGGCGCATCCTCAAGGCCCTGGCGGAAACCTTCGCGATGGCGCTGGCGGGCACGGCCATCGCAACCTTTGCCGCCCTGCCATTGGGCGTGATCGGCGCCAAGACGGTTGTGCGGCAGCCCGTACTTCATTTTGTGTTCCGCCGGTCGCTCGACTGGTTCCGTGGCGTGCCGTCCCTGGTGTGGGCGCTGATCCTGGTGTCGGCCTTCGGACTTGGCCCCTTCGGCGGCGTCATCGCGCTGGCCCTGGCCGACATCCCCAGTCTGGCGAAGCTGTTTTCCGAGGCGATCGAGAATGCGGACGAGAAGCCCCAGGACGGTGTTCGCGCCGCGGGCGTCTCACCCCTGATCACATTGCGATACGGACTGGCGCCCCAGGTGGTCCCGGTGATGTCGAGCCAGGTTCTGTTTTTTCTCGAGAGCAATTTCCGTAACGCCGCGGTGCTGGGAATCGTGGGCGCCGGTGGAATCGGCTTCAAGCTGGAAGAGCGAATCCGCATCTTCGCCTTCGATCAGGTCGCCTTCATCATCCTGCTCTACATGGTCTGCGTCGCAGCCTTGGACACGGTCTCGCAGCGGCTCCGACAGGGACTGGCTTGACGCTCACAACGGTCCTCATCACCTGAACTCTGAATCAACAAATCGACGCTAGGTCGCAGCCTCCGTCACAGGCGTGTCACCGTCGGGTCATCGCCGCGGGCTAGGGTTAAGTCTGGATCAGAACCCGGAGTCTCGATGCTCGAACTTCATGGCGTCACCAAGAGTTTCGGCGACACCCTCGCCGTCGACAACGTCAGTTTCGCCTGTCGTCGCGGTGAACTGGTCGGAATCATCGGTCGCTCGGGCGCAGGAAAGTCCACCCTGCTGCGGCTGATAAATCGGCTTACCGATCCAACCGAAGGCCGCGTCACCTGGGATGGTCAGGACGTCAGCCGATTGAACGGGGCGGCGCTTCGACAGTGGCGCCGGCGCTGCGCCATGATCTTTCAGCAATTCAACCTGTGTCCGCGCCTGGACGTCATCACGAACGTTCTGGTCGGCGTGGTGGCGACGCGGCCGCTGGCCAGTTCGCTGATCAAGTTCTTTCCGGCGGTGGATCGGGCGCAGGCCATTCTGGAACTGGACGCGCTAGACATGGCGCACGCCGCGCTGCAGCGGGCGGGCACACTCTCCGGCGGTCAACAGCAGCGTGTCGCAATCGCACGCGCGATGATGCAGGAGCCGGATCTGGTGCTGGCCGACGAGCCGGTCGCGTCCCTGGATCCGGTGAACGCCGACGTGGTGATGGATGCTCTTCAGAAGATCTGCCGCGAGCGCAACGTTCCAGTGATCGTCAATCTGCACAGCCTTGATATTGCCCGGCGTTACTGCACCCGGGTCGTGGCGATGTCGAAGGGCGCGATTGTTTTCGACGGCCCGCCCGCCGCCCTGACGCAGACCGTGCTGGACCGGGTCTACGCGGGACGTATGACCGCTGAGGCGAGCCCCCTCAGCATCGTTGAAGCCGCCTGATCGTGCTGCGCCTTGCCGACCGACCGCTGGAGGCGGGTTATCTCTACTTTGACCAGTATGTCCATGCCGGGCTGACTGCGTCAGAACACAGTGCATTCCCGGTGGTTCACGCCGACGGCCACGTCCACGACTGCATTCTCGGCCCCTGGACACGGGTTGGCGCCCGGACCAGCCTCTCGGAAGTGGTGATGGGCGCCTACAGCTACATCGTCAACGACTCCTCCGCCGCCTATTCCGAGATCGGCAAGTTCTGTTCGATCGCCCGGGATGTCCGGATCAATCCCGGCAATCACCCGACCTGGCGCGCCGCCCAGCATCACTTCAGCTACCGTGCCCGCTCCTATGACCTGGGTCCGGCCGATGATGATGAGTTTTTCGAGTGGCGGCGATCGCACACGGTGACCCTGGGTCACGATGTCTGGATCGGACATGGCGCGACGGTGCTGCCGGGTGTTTCGATCGGGACGGGCTCTGTCGTCGGCGCCGGCGCTGTGGTGTCAAAGGATGTGCCGCCGTTCACGATCGTCGGCGGTGTGCCGTCCAAGCCCATCCGGGAACGCTTTCCCAAAGCCGTTCAGGATGGTTTGCTGGCCCTCAGCTGGTGGAACTGGGGCCATGATCGTCTGGCCGACGCCCTTGAGGATTTCAGGTCCCTTGACGCCGATGCCTTTGTCGAAAAGCACAGCTGAAAGCGGCCGACTGGTTCTGGTGGTGGGCCCGTCCGGCGTCGGCAAAGACACGCTGCTCGACGGCGCCAGGGCGATGCTGGCGGATGACCCGCGGTTTGTCTTCGCGCGTCGTGAGATCACCCGCCCCGCCACGGCGGGAGGCGAGGATCACATAGAGATCAATGACACCAACTTTGCAGAGCGAGAGGCGACCGGCGCTTACGCCCTGAGCTGGCGCGCCAACGGGCTCGCCTATGGCGTCCCGGCCGCCCTGACGGAAGATATCGCCTCGGGGCGAACCGTTGTGGTGAATGGATCTCGCGCGATCATCGACGAGGCGCGGCTGCAGTTCGGGACCCTCCAGGTGATCCTTGTGGATGCAGACCGGCAGACTCTTGCACAACGGCTGACCGCGCGCGGTCGAGAGACTGAACTGGAGATCAAGGCGCGGCTCGATCGCGCGCCTGACATCGATCTCACCGGCGACGACATTGTGGTCGTGAGGAATGACGGCGCGCCTTCGGAGGGAATTGCCGCGCTGGTCGCGGCTCTGCGCGACTAGCCGACCTTGACGGAACCCGTCGTCGCAGGCTCGGCAAAACCGAACCGGGCAAGGACGGTGAACGGGGAGGCTCGTTCCGGCTGTCTGAAGACGGCCAGGCCATCGAAGAGTTGCGGCCCGGTTTCCGCCACGAAATGATTCTGAAGCGCAGACAGCACGCGCCCCCGGACCTGATCATCTGCGATCCGACCGGTCAGGGTCATGTGGAATCGAAAGTCGTCGTAGACATAGGGATACCCCCACTTCAGCAATCGGTCGTCTTGCTCCGGCGTCAGCCCGGCCTTGCGCCGGCGCGCCAGATCGTGCGCGCTCAACGGCGCTCGGAAGCCGTCGAACGCGCAGACACACAGGCTATGCAGCGCGTGGATTTCGGGCGATGGCCCCAGGATCTGAAAGGCGAGGAATGGCCCGAGCGGGGCCGGGGCGACGGGGGCGACAAAAGAGGCGATTCGAGACGAAATCCCGCTCACCTCTTCGAGCAGATCTGCTTCGGTGCGCCCGGCGGCCAACTCAAAAGGCGCCTTCAGGGTCGCGTGAAAACCATAGCCTCTGGGATCCGCGGTGATCGCGCCCAGGTCGAGGTCCTGAAGTCCGGGCAGGGCGGGCCGCTGGAGCGAGTGTCCGGTTTCTGCGTCGCGTCCAAGCCAGGCCGAAGCCTTCATCCACAGAGTGGTCGAAGGTCGTGGCGCAAAGTAGATGCCGTATCGTGCGCTCATGCCACCCGGAGGCCCTGCCGCCAGACTTCCGAGGGAACGGGCCAGCCTGCCGTGCGGCGGGCGATCCGCAACAGGTCCGAGCGCTGCCCCGCAGCGATCTCGCCGCGGTCGCTCAATCCAAGGCTTCGGGCTGGCGTCGCAGCCACGGTCGCCAGAGCCCGTTCCGGCGCCCAGCCAAAATCGTCGATCAACATGAAGGCGGAACGCAGCATCGACAGGGGCACATAGTCCGAGGCCAGCATATCGAGCACGCCGTGTTCGGCGCACTCCCGGGCCGAGAGGTTGCCAGAATGCGACCCGCCACGCACGAAATTCGGTCCCCCCATGCAGATCGCCATGCCGTAACTCTTGGATCGAAGGGCGGCCGCCAGGGTCACCGGGAACTCGGCGATCACACAACCGTCCTGATGAGCCTCATCTACGTGGGCGTCTGTCGCATCATCGTGAGCGCAGATCGGAACCCCATACTCCCGTGCAAAGGCGACCACACTGCGCCGATTGGCGTAGGCGACCCCCGGATCTCGGCCTTCATGACGTGTAGCCGTAATGTCTTCGATCTCGGCTTCGCTGTGCCCTGCGGCCACCAACCGGCTGACAAGTTTCGCAACATCGCTGGTCTGGCGCTGTCCTGGCGTGTGGTCCATGACCGACAGAAGCTTCAGCCGCGTGTTGTCGGCGTGGGGTTCCAAGAGGGACAGGAGGTCCGGGTTGGTGACCTCGCAGCGAAGGTGCAGCAGGTGTTCGGCGCGCAGGGCGCCGTCGGACTGGGCCCGGTCCATGCCGCCGATCATGGGCCCAAGCGCTTCCTTGCGATCAAGGCCCTCCTTGCGCCCGTGCAGGCTCAGCGAATCCAGAACCGTCGTTATACCAGCGGAGGCACACTGGCCGTCATGCGCCATCGCTGCGCCGTAGGCGTCCCAGAGCGCGCCGGGGCGCGGCTGATAGTGCTTCTCCAGGTTGTCGGTATGGATGTCGACGAGGCCAGGAACGATCCAGTCTCCGCTCCAGTCCAGCGCCGTTGAGCTTGGCCCCGAGCGTGGCTCGACGGCGCGAATGATTTCGCCTTCAAGAACGACCTCGCCGTGGATCAGGCCTGTCGGGGTGACGATATGCTTGGAGTAAATGCGCCGTTCCATGGCCTCACGCCGCCGCCTTGAATTCCGAAACGCCGAACAATCGGGTCGCCACCGCATCGCGGACATCGCTGTCGTGGAAGATGCCGATCATCGCCGCGCCGCGGTCCAGAGCCTGCCGGATCAGAGTGACGACGATAGCGCGGTTCTCGGCGTCGAGGGATGCGGTCGGTTCATCCAGCAGCATGACCGGGTAGTTCCGAATGAAGCTGCGCGCGATGTTCACACGCTGCTGCTCGCCGCCCGAGAAGGTGGCCGGCGGCAGATCCCAGTGGGCGCGGGGCAGCCGCAGCGGCGAGAGCAGGGCTTCGGCGCGCGCCTGAGCCTCGCCGACGTCGACACCGTTTTCGAGCAAGGGCTCCATGGTCAGTTGCAGTGTCGAAATGCGCGGGATCACCCGCAGGAATTGACTGACGTAGCCCAGGGTCCGCCGGCGCACGTCCAGCACCTGGTGCGGAAGGGCGCGGGTGATGTCCACGTAGGCGCCGTCGTGCAGCACGCGGACCGACCCTTGCGTAGGCAGGTAGTTGCCGTAGATCGACCGCATCAGGGTCGACTTGCCGACGCCGGACTCGCCGGCCAGCACGACGCACTCGCCCGGCGAGACCTCCAGCGCCAGACGCTCGAACACCGGAATGGTCGCCGACCCGGCGTTGTGGAGCGTGAAGGTCTTGGCGAGATCCTCGACGATGATCAGAGGTTGGGCGCTCATGGGGACCTAGATCTGAAGGACAGAAGAAACGAGCAGTTGGCTGTAGGGATGCTGCGGATCATCGAGGACCTGATCCGTCAGACCGGTCTCGACGACATAGCCGCTCTTCATGACAATCAG
>JANNFM010000395.1:0-17308 GCA_031379795.1 Alphaproteobacteria bacterium | reverse complement strand
CCGCACGTCACCCAGAAGGGCCAGATGGTCGTCGGCGAGCGGATGCGCTTTGTCTTCAGCCACGTCCAGCCCGTGACGCCGGACGTGATCGACCGCATCGAGGCCGAGGTGAACGTTGTCGTGCGTCAGAACCGGGCGACCGAGACCAAGCTGATGGCCCCCCAGGAGGCCATGGCCGCCGGCGCCATGGCGCTGTTCGGCGAGAAGTATGGCGAGACGGTGCGGGTGCTGACCCTTGGCCAGGGGCTGGGCGACGACGGCGCCTATTCGGTGGAACTGTGCGGGGGCACCCATGTGGCGCGTACCGGCGACATCGCGTTGATCAAGATCGTTCAGGAGCAGGGCATCGCCGCAGGCGTGCGTCGGATCGAGGCGCTGACCGGCGAGGCGGCGCGGCGTTGGCTGCTGGATCAGGCGGCTGTGGCGCGGGGAATCGCCGACCAGTTCAAGATTCCGGTGTCCGAGGTGGGTGCCCGGGTCGAGGCGCTGGAGGCCCAGCGCCGCAAGCTCGAGAAAGAGCTGGGTGACGCCAGGCGTCAGCTGGCCATGGGCGGTGGCGGCGCTGCGGCGGCCGGGCCTGAGGACATCGGCGGTGTGCTGCTGCTGGCCCGGGTCATGGAGGGTGTCGGCGGCAAGGACCTTCGCCCCATCGCCGAGGCGTTCCGCAAGCAGGTGCCAGATGGGGTGATCGCGCTGGTCGGTGTGGCCGATGGCAAGGCCGCGATGACCGTGGCCGTGAATGGCACGGCGCAAGCCCGCTTCAACGCGGCTGATCTGGCGAAAGCCGGCGTATTGGCGATGGGCGGGCAGGGCGCCGGCGGACGCCCCGACTTTGCCCAGGGCGGTGCCCCGGACGCGTCGAAGGCTGAGGACGGCCTGGCTGCGGTCAGGGTCGCGCTGGCCGGCTAGTCGCTGAGGAACACGCAGTACTTGTTGCCCACCGGATCGCGGAAGTAGGCAGCGTAGAAGCCGCTGGTCGCCTCGGGCGGGCGGAAGCCGGGCCCGCCTTCATCCGACCCGCCGTGGGCCAGGGCGGCGGCATGGGCGGCCTTGACCTGATCCTGGCTGGCTGCCGTCAGGGCCACCATGATGCCGTTACCGGCCCGCGGCGCTTCGCCATCAAAGGGCTTGCAGATGCCGATGCTCATCTCAGCCCCCTCGGGGCCGTAGAAGATCCAGCCCGGAAACGGGGTGCTGCGCTGGTAACCCAGCGCGCCGAACGTTGCGTCGAAGAAGGGCGTTGCGGCCTCAACATCCTGAGTGCCGATGGTCACGTATCCGATGGTCATGCGGGTTCTCCTCTTGCAGCGAAGCTAACGCAGCGAGGAAAACAAAACAAGAACAAATCTGGACGCTACGCCGCCAGTTCCTTCGCCAGGTTCGCAGCGACCTTGTCGAGGAAGCCCTCGGTCGTCAGCCAGCCTTGCGTATCGCCGACCAGCAGGGCCAGGTCCTTGGTCATGGAGCCGCTCTCGACCGTCGAGACGCAGACTTTTTCGAGGATGTCGGCGAACCGGTCCAGTTCCGGATTTCCGTCCAGCATCGCGCGGTGCTTCAGCCCCTGCGTCCAGGCGAAGATCGAGGCGATGGAGTTGGTCGAGGTGCTCTCGCCCTTCTGGTGCTGGCGATAGTGGCGGGTGACCGTGCCGTGCGCGGCTTCGGCTTCCATGGTCTTGCCATCGGGCGTGATCAGAACCGAGGTCATCAGGCCCAGCGAGCCGAAGCCCTGGGCCACGGTGTCGGACTGGACATCACCGTCGTAGTTCTTGCAGGCCCAGACGTAGCCGCCTGACCATTTCATGGCGGACGCCACCATGTCGTCGATCAACCGGTGCTCGTAGATCAGGCCGGCGGCCTTGAATTGATCAGCGTAGGAGGCGTCAAAGACCTCCTGGAAGATGTCCTTGAAGCGGCCATCATAGGCCTTGAGGATGGTGTTCTTGGTCGACAGATACAGCGGATACTTCCGCGCCAGCGCATAGGCAAAGCTGGCCTTGGCGAAGTCGCGGATCGAATCATCCAGGTTGTACATGGCCAGCGCCACGCCAGCGGTGGGGTACTTGAAGACCTCCCGCTCGATGGTCTCGCCGTTGTCGCCCTTCCAGGTCAGCGTCATGGTGCCGGGGCCGGGCACCAGGAAGTCGGTGGCGCGGTACTGGTCGCCGTAGGCGTGGCGGCCGATGATGATGGGCTGGGTCCAGCCGGGCACCAGCCTGGGAACGTTCTGGCAGATGATCGGCTCGCGGAACACGACGCCACCCAGGATGTTGCGGATCGTGCCGTTGGGCGATTTCCACATCTGTTTGAGGCCGAATTCCTTCACCCGGGCCTCGTCCGGCGTGATCGTGGCGCACTTGACGCCGACGCCGTGCTTCTTGATCGCCTCGGCGGCCTCGATCGTCACCTTGTCGTCGGTGGCGTCGCGGTTTTCCATGCCCAGATCGTAGTACTCGATCTCCAGGTCCAGGAAGGGGAAGATCAGCTTGTCCTTGATCCACTTCCAGATGATCCGGGTCATCTCGTCCCCGTCGAGGTCTACGACAGGGTTGGCGACTTTGATCTTGGCCATGAGGGACAGGCGCTCCGGACGAAATGTGATTGAGGCCGTATAGCCGCCACAAGCGCCAACGCAAAGGCTCGGAAAGCGGTTGAACCGCCAGTATCCGGCCTGGCGACGAACTTGATGGCCAGGACGGCACGCTTCTGGTGCTGTTCAGGCGCGTTGCGGTGTCATTTCATGGGCCGCGAGAGAATCAAACCCGCCCCTGAAGGGTTGCCATTGCGCCGCGGTCCTTCTCTAACCGCGGCATGGTCGAGACCTTGCCTCCGGCGCCTGTCATTATCCTGAACGCACCGCAGATGGCCGAGAACATCGGCGCCGTGGCGCGCGTCATGGCAAACTTCGGGCTGTCTGAACTGCGCCTCGTCAATCCGAGGGATGGTTGGCCCCAGGAACGCGCCTGGCCGCTGGCGGCGGGAGCGGAAGGCCTGTTGAATGCGGCGCGGGTGACGGGAACGGTTTCAGAGGCCATCGCCGACCTGCAGCTTGTGTTTGCCACGACAGCCCGGCCCAGAGAGTTGCAACTGCCGATCCTGACGCCGCGCGTGGCGGCGGCCGAGCTCAATGCGGCGTCGCGTCGCGGCGAACGAATCGGCCTGTTGTTCGGCGGGGAGCGGGCCGGGCTGGAGACCACCGATATCGCGCTCTGCCAGGCGGTGGTGACGATCCCCATCGACCCCGCATTCAAGTCGTTGAATCTGGCGCAGGCGGTGGCGATCAACGCCTATGAGTGGCGAACCTCGCTCGACAATACCGCACCGGCAATCTTCCGTGAACATTCGCCCACGGCTGACGGCGCGGCGATGCTGGGGCTGTTCGAGCATCTTGAGCGTGAACTGGACGCAGCGGGGTTCTTTCATCCGCCGGACAAGCGCCCGTCCATGGTGCTGAACCTGCGTTCGGCGCTGGGCAAGGGGCGGTTGTCGGAGCAGGAGGTTCGCACCCTGCGCGGCGTGGTCACCGCGCTGTCGAGAGGGCGTGGGCGGGTGCTGGCCAAACTGGCGAAGCAGCGGGCTGAGCGGGGCGAGGATTGATGAGCTTTGCCGACCTCCTTCGGACATTGCCCATCCCGATCATCCAGGCTCCGATGGTAGGCGCGTCCAAGGAGGCTCTGGCTTTGGCGGTCAGTGGCGCAGGCGGCATGGGAACCCTGGCTGCCGGCGCGCTGGCACCTGCCGAGATCGGGCCGGCCGTCGCGGCGATGCGCGGGGCGACCGACGCGCCGTTCGCCGTAAATCTGCTGATGGCTCCCGCCGCCTCGCCGGATTCCGCTGAGGTCCAGCTGGCGCTGGATCGGCTCGCACCCTGGTATGCCGAACTGGGCGCAGCGTTGCCCGCGACACCGAACCAGTTCGCGCCCAATTTCGATGCCCAGCTGGCGGCACTGACCGCCGCAGCGCCACCGGTTGCGACGTTTGCTTTTTCCGTTCTCACCCGTGCGCAGGTCGCGGCGTTGCAACTGGCCGGAACGTACGTGGTCGGGACCGCCACCACGGTGGCCGAGGCGCGAGCCTGGTCGGACGTCGGCGCCGATGGCATATGTGCGCAGGGTGCTGAGGCTGGCGGCCATCGCGGTCACTTCCTGGGCGATGTCGAGGCCAGTCTGGTGGGGACCATGGCGCTGGTGCCCACGATCCGGGCGGCCACCCGACTGCCGGTGATCGCCGCCGGCGGGATCATGGACGGACGCGGCATCGCGGCGGCTTTGGTTCTCGGCGCATCAGCCGTCCAGATGGGCACAGCCTTTCTCCTCGCTGAGGAAGCGGTGACATCGGTTCCATGGCGGCGCGCTGTTGAAGGCGTGGAGGACGAGCCGACCCGACTGACCCGCGCCTTTACGGGCCGCTACGCTCGCGGCATCGAGAACCGGTTCATGCGTGAGATGCGGGATGTGCAGGATGCCGTCCCGGCCTATCCTGTGCAGAACCGGTTGACCCAGCCGCTGCGCGCTGCCGCTACTGAGGCCGATCTTCCAGAGATGATCTCACTTTGGGCCGGGCAGGGGGTGTCTATGGCGCGACCCGGGAAAGCGGCGGATATGGTGCGGCAGTGGTGGGCGGAAGCCGGAGAGGTTGCCGCCGGGTTGGCTGTGCGAACAGGACGAGGATCGAGCGGGTGACAGACTTGAGGACCGCCGCGCGGGCGGCGTTTATCTACACCCTGCCGCTGGTGGAAATCGCCACCACGCGCCAGCGGACGCAAGCGCTGGGTCACAAGATGGGCGTTTTCGCCCATGTCCGAAACCTGGCCACTCACAAGCACCGGGCGGTGACCATGCCCAACAACGACACCCTCTATTCCACCGCCCAGATCGACCTGTCAGCCGGGCCCGTAACGATCACCCTGCCGGCGACGGGTGAGCGGTACTTTTCGCTGGCGCTCATGGACGCCTGGACCAACAATTTTGCCATCCTGGGGACGCGGACCACCGGGCCGGACGGCGCAACCTTTCGGCTGGTGGGGCCCGGCGAGGCGGCTGAGGGGCTGAACGTCGTCCGTTCCCCCACCGACCACGTCTGGGCGCTGGCCCGGATCCTGGTGGACGGCCCGCACGACCTGGAGGCGGCGCGCCAGGTCCAGGCGGAACTGTCGATGCAGGGACCGGCCTGCGAGATGCCGGGACCCTATGCGGCGCGCTCGGCGCCGTGGGCGGAATATCTGGCTGGAGCTTGCGCCCTGATGGCGGCCAACCCGCCGCCCCTGACCGACCTGAAAATCCTGCGCGAGATGGCGCCCCTGGGTCTGCTGGAGGGGTTTGATCCTGCGGGATTTTCGACTCCCCAGATCGCCGAGATCGAGGCCGGCCTGGCCGACGGCCGCAAGGCCGTGCGCAAGGGTGGCCTGGGCGGCGGAGACTATGTCCAGGGCTGGTCCTACCCCAGCGCGCGGCTGGGCGACTTCGACCAGGACTATCTCTATCGCGGCGCGGTCGCGCTGTCGGGGCTTGCCGCCCTGCCGCCCGCCGAGGCGGCCTATATGCGCGCCGAGGGGCCGGAGCCGGGCGACCTGTTCGACGGGACCAAGGCTTGGCGCTTGCACTTCCCGGCGGACGGCTATCTGCCGGTCAATTCGTTCTGGTCGCTCAGCCTCTACGAAGCCACGCCGGACGGGCAGTTCTTCTTCGCCGACAATCCCTTGAGCCGCTACGCTATTGGCGACCGCACGCCCGGCCTTGAGCACAATGCCGACGGGTCGCTGGACCTGTGGATCGGGCATGACGATCCGGGTGGCGCGCGAACCGCCAACTGGTTGCCCGCCCCGCGGGGACCGTTTGCGCTGACGATGCGAGCCTATCTGCCCAGGCCGGAACTCCTTGAGGGGCGGTATCGGTTGCCGGCGGTGCAGGCAGCGTGAACGACACCAACGATCGTTCGACGCGCGAACGCCTGATCGCGGCGGCCTTTGTCGTGGTTGCGCGCGACGGGCTGGATGCCGCCAGCGTCAAGGTGATCGCGGCGGAGGCCGGGATTACCGCGGGGCTGCTGCACTACCATTTCCCGACGAAAGACGCCCTGCTGGAGGCAGCCTTGCGGCAGGCCCTTGACGGCTATCTTGTGCGGGTCAGGACCCGGCGGGAAGCGACCGCGCGGGAAGATCAGGTGGCGGCCTTCTTTGCGGAGGCCCGGGAGGCCGTGACCTCAGACGCCGACTTTTTCCGGGTGAGATTGGCGTTTGCGGTGAGGGCTCTGGCGCAGCCGGGGCTGGCTGGCGTCATGCGGGAGCTCAACACCCGGGCTATCGCGGAAACGGCGCTGACCTTTGCGGCGGCGGATGGGCGCGATACGGCCGGCGCGCGCGATTTGCAACTGGCCGCGACCCTGAAGGCGGCCTTCGACGGATTGATGCTCGCCTGGTTGGCGGACCCGGCCTTTCCCATGGACGCAGCGGGCCAGATACTGGACGAGGCGGCCCGCAGATGGGTTGCGGCCTCTTGACCTGACGGGATTCCGGTCGCATTGAGTTGGTCAACCAACCAAAACCGAGGATCTTATGCGGATTGTGATGACGGGCGGCACGGCCGGGATCGGGCTGGTGGCTGCGCGGCAGTGGATTGGGGCGGGTGTGGACCTCACGATCGGCGCGCGGGCACCGGACGCTGCGCCGACGGATCTGCGGCGCGCTGCGTCCTTTCACCCGCTCGAGCTTGGCGATCTGGAGAGGGTCCGGACCTTCGTCGGTCAGGTCGAGGGCGAAGCGGCGATTGACGTCCTGATCCTGAACGCTGGCCTGCAGAACGTCACCGGCGGGCGTAGCGCCCAGGGGCTGGAGATCACCTTCGCGGCCAATCATCTGGCCCACTATCTGCTGGCGCGACGGCTGGTGTCGAAGATGGCGCCTGACGGGCGGATCATCCTGACCGCCAGCGGCACCCACGATCCCGCGGAGAAAACCGGCATGCCGCCGCCGCGCCACGCCGATGCACGGCGACTGGCCCGCCCGGAGACCGACCCTGACCTTGATCCCAAGCCCGGGATGGCGGGGCGTAGAGCCTATTCCACGTCTAAGCTCTGTAATGTGATGACCGCCCGGGAACTGGCAAAGCGCACGGCCCAGACGCGCCCGGATCTGTCGATCATGGCCTTCGATCCGGGCTTTACGCCGGGCACCGGGCTGGCGCGGGATTATCCGGGCGCCGCGTCGTGGCTGTTCCGCCACGTTCTGCCGCTGGTGGTGCGGGGCGAGCGGACCAGCACCCCGGCGAACTCGGGCGGCCTGCTGGCGGGCATGGCGACGGGCGCGGACTATGCCGGGTCACGCGGCGGCTACTTCGCGGTGCGGGGCAAGGCGCTGCTGGAGGTCCTGCCCTCGGTGCTGGCGCGGGACGATGGGGCCTGCGCGCGGCTGTGGGACGACAGCGAGGCGTTGTTGGCGGAGGTGGCACCGGGAGTGTTGGGGTGATCGTGGCAAGAAACGGTCAGGCGCGGCTGGCCTCCAGCCGATCGGCCAGCCATGTCTTGATCAGAGCCTGCCGCGTTACGCCCCGCTGCCGGGCCAGGTCAGACTTGACATTGGATCTTCATGTTCTATCTTTGTTCCTATGCAGGCCACCCAACCCCTCCATGACGCGCCAACGCTTCGGATGATCGAGGCGATGACGGTCTGCGCCTTTGAGCTGGGCACGGCGGCCTCCGAGATTGCGAAGACCGCCGGGGACGACCTGGACCGGTTCCTCAGCTTCAGCGCCGAGTTCCGGCACTGTTTCTTCGCGGTGCGGATGGGCATTCGGCTGAAGGTGTTCGGTGTATCTGCCCCGCGCGCCGCGACCCTGGCCGTTGAACCGCTGGAGCGCGAAGGCACCGACCCGACCGAACGGGAAGAGGGTCTCGGCGTCCGCCGCCGCCCGGAGCCTGAGCGGGAGCGCGACCGCGATGCAGAACCCGTCAGCCTGCCCCAGTTCCTGAAGACCCTCGGCATCGTGTCGAGAAACGCCGAAAAGGCCCGCGACCAGTTCCCGGCCCATGTCCGCGACACCACCCTGCCGAGGTTGCAGGCGCTGCTGGCGCAGGCGGCCTCGCCGCCGGAGCCCGCATCTGACCGCCCTGGCCCGGCGCTTGCCGTGCTTACCTGCCCGCCGGGCGCAACCCCGACCCGATCACACCTGTTGAACTCCGCCCGCGCGTCTCCCGTCATCCCGGGCCGCCCGCCGCCACGCCCGTCGGGGTAGGCCCATCCAGGCACGTCCCGATGGCAGGGCAATTGCATGTCGCGGGATCGTGGGCTGTCGCGCTTTAGTGCCGGAACCGCAGAGATCGCGAAGACGGGCAGAGCAGACGTGGCCGCTCACCTTGACTCCGACCCACCCAAACGGCATAGACGCGCCCTTCCAGCCGCCGGGTTCGCCCCGTGTGGTCGGAGACCTATGACGGGTGATGCAAGGCCGCCGTTGAAATCGCGTTCTCTTCAAGAGGACGCCGGCCCGCGTCGAACAGAGAGCTACATATGTCCAAGCGCCATAGCGCCAAGTATAAACTCGACCGCCGGATGGGCGAAAATATCTGGGGTCGCCCGAAGTCCCCGATCAACACCCGCGCCTACGGCCCCGGCCAGCATGGTCAGCGCCGGAAGTCCAAGGTCTCTGACTTTGGTCTCCAGCTCCGCGCCAAGCAGAAGCTGAAGGGCTACTACGGCAACATCACCGAGAAGCAGTTCGTCCGCATCTACAAGGATGCCGCGAGCCGCAAGGGCAACACTTCGGAGAACCTGATCGCGCTGCTGGAAAGCCGGCTGGATGCGATTGTCTACCGCGCCAAGTTCGTGCCGACCCCGTTCGCGGCGCGTCAGTTCGTCAATCACGGCCATGTCATGGTCAATGGCAGCCGGGTGAACATCGCCTCCTACCGGGTGAAGCCGGGCGACGTGGTCACGGTGCGTGAGCGTTCGCGCAACATGGCCCTGGTGCTGGAAGCCCTGCAATCCGGCGAGCGCGACACGCCGGAATACATCACCGTCGACGTCAAGGGCATGTCCGCCACCTTCGTCCGCGCCCCGGACCTGGCCGAAGTGCCCTATCCGGTGAAGATGGAACCGAACCTGGTCGTCGAATTCTACGCCTCGTAAAGGGCGCCGGATCGATACGACCTCTGCGAGGGCCCCGGAGCGATCCGGGGCCTTTTGCTTTGCGGGTTTATGTGGCGGAGTGGCGGGATGGATCGACGGGGATTCCTGCTTTCAACTCTGGCCCTGGCGGGCTGTGCGACAACTCCAAACGTTGTGACATCAGGTTTGGTGCTGGACGAGTTGGAGCCGCTGTACGGCCTGCGGTCGGGGCGTCGCGCTGTGACCATTCGCGTGGCGACCAACGGATGTACTGACAGGGCCGACTTCGTCTTCTACGTCGAGCGGACACGCGACGCGGCCCGGGTGGCATTCGCCCGGCGTCGCGTCGACGCCTGTCGTGGGTCAGGTTCGAAACGTGTCGATCTGCGGTTCACGTGGGCAGATCTGGGGATCCGGCGAGGCACGCCTGTTCAATTGCTGAATCCAGTCCTCGCTAACTGAACATCTCCATCACCCAGTCCGGTACGCGCCGGGGGCGACCGGTAGCGCGTTCGATCAGGACCCAGGTGGTCTGGATCTGGGCGCACATCTGTCCATCGGGATGGTCGAGGCGGATGAAGCGGTCGAAGCGGGGCCCTTGCGCGGTTTCGGCGACCCAGGTGCGGCCGTGGCAGGTCTCGCCCAGTTTCAGTTCGCGGCGGTAGTCGACTTGGTGGCGCAACGCGATCCAGGCCCAGGTCGCCTGGACGTCCGGCGGCGTCAGCGCGCGCCAATGGGCGGTGCCCATGTCCTGGGCCCAGCGCAGATAGACCACGTTGTTCACATGGCCGTTGTCGTCGATGTCGGCAGGCGTCGGCTCGAACGTCAGCTCAAAGACCTTGCGGCCTGGCGGCGGCTCGAGCAGGCGGGTCGTCACTCGGCCAGCAGGCCCTGTTCTGTCATCATGGCCTTCAGTTCGCCGGTCTCGAACATCTCCTTGATGATGTCGCAGCCGCCGACGAACTCGCCCTTCACATAGAGCTGCGGGATGGTCGGCCAGTCTGAGAACGACTTGATTCCTTCGCGCAGGGGATCGCTCTGCAGCACGTCGACGCCGACGAACTCCACTTCCAGGTGATCCAGGATCTGGACGCAGGTGGCGGAGAAGCCGCAGCGGGGCTGTTCCGGCTCGCCCTTCATGAACAGGATCACGGGATTATCGGCCACGGACTTGGCGATCCAGGCATGGACGGGGTTGGCGGTCGCGGTTTCGCTCATCGGTCGCCCTTTCGGCAGAAATCTGAAGGCTAGAGCTAGGGACGCGGAGGCCCCGGGTCAAGCGGCTCAGGCCGGCGTCGTGGTTTCCAGCGCCAGCGCGTGCAGTTCGCCGCCCATCCGGCCCTTCAACGCGGCATAGACCAGCTGGTGCTGTCGCACCCGGGGCAGGCCCGCGAATGCGGCCGAGACGATGCAGGCCTTGTAATGATCGCCATCGCCGGCCAGGTCCTGGATCTGGATCTCGGCGTCGGGGAAACCCTCCTTGAGGGCGGCTTCGAGGGCATCCTGGGTCATCGGCATGAGGCGGGGTTTAGGCGCTCTGCCGTCCGGGCTCAAGGCGATGCCACACCCAAATGTGTCATCCCGGTTTTCACCGCAGGTGAAAGACCGGGACCCATAGACGCCGTGGCGCAGAAAAGGTCGCGGCGGCGACGATGTGTCGCCCTTTGCACCATCAGGTGCGTATGGGTCCCGGTCTTTCGCTGGCGCGAAAACCGGGATGACACGCTTTGGGGGCAAGGGCGCTCCTCAATCAATGATCGCCGAATAGATCAGGCTCTTCAGCTGGCCGCGGAAGTTGAAGGTGCCCGACGGCATCAACTGGGTCATGAAGACCATCGTCAGGTCCACCTTCGGATCGACCAGGAAGATGGTCGAGGCCGCGCCGCCCCAGTAGTAGTCGCCGGTCCCCAGGCCGCCGGTCGCCACCTGGTCCATGGTGGAGGCAAAGCCCAGGCCAAAGCCTACGCCTTCGTTGGCGGTCTCCGAGAAGCCGCCAATGGCCACCTGGGTGAGGTCCTTGCCGCCCGGCAGGTGGTTCATGTGCATGACCTCCAGCGTGCGGGGGCCCAGGATGCGATGGCCGTCCAGCTCGCCGCCGCGACGCAGCATCTCGCAGAAACGCATGTAGTCTGCCGTCGTGCCCGTAAGCCCGCCGCCGCCGGACTTGAAGGCCACCGGCTTGCTGAAGGCGCTGGTGGCCGGATCGTCCAGCAGCTTCAGCTTCTTGTCCGGGCCGCGCTCGTAGTTGGCGGCGAAGCGGTCGTGCTTCTCGGGCGCCACATGGAAGGCGGTGTCGACCATGCCCAGGGGGCCGAAGATCACGTCTTGCAGATACTGGGCGAAGGGCTTGCCCGAGATGATCTCTACCAGGGCACCGCAGACATCCGTCGCCAGCGAGTACATCCAGGCCTGGCCCGGCTGATAGCGCAGCGGCACCTGGGCCAGCTTGTCCATGAACTCCATCATGGTGTCGGTGGTCCCGGCCGAGCGGATTTTCAGGGACCGGTAGATGTTGTCGATGGGGTGCTGGACGCCCACGCCCGGCAGGCCGCCGCCATAGGTGAGGCCGGCCATGTGCGACAGCACGTCCCGGAAGGTGATGGGCCGCGTCGGGGCCTCGGTCACCATGTCGGCGCCTTCACCGGAGACCCACACGCGGTGGTTCTTCCAGGACGGCACAAAGCGGCTGACCGGATCGTTGAGCTGGAAGTAACCCTGCTCGTACAGCGTCATCAGCGCCACCGAGGTGATCGGCTTGGTCATGGAATAGATGCGGTAGATGGTGTCGTCGCGGGTCGGGCGATTGCGCTCGATATCCATCATGCCGAAGCACTTGTTGTAGGCGATGTGACCGTGGCGGGCGACGGCGATCTGGCAGCCGGCGATCTTGGCCGGGCCGATATAGTTGCGCTGCATGTGGTCGGTGATGCGTTCCAGCCGGTCGGCATCCAGGCCGGTCCATTGCGAATGCGCGTCCATCGATGTCTCTCCCGGGTATGGTTTTTGGTCGTTAGGCGGCATCATGGGCTGCAAACGGCGGGATCGCCAAGAGGGAAGCGGAAAACATGAAAGACCTGGAAGCCCTGGCGGCGGAGATCGGCGAGATGCTGAAAGCCCGTGGCGAGAAAATCGCCATCGCCGAAAGCTCGTCCGGCGGCCTGATCTCGGCGGCGCTGCTGAGCGTGTCGGGGGCCAGCGCGTACTATCTTGGCGGCGCGGTCGTCTACACACCCAAGGCCCGGGTGCTGCTGACCGATATCCCCCGTGAAGCGCTGGAGGGGATGCGCTCGGCCAGTGAGCCTTATGCGATGCTGTTGGCGCGCAATCAGGTGGAACGCTATGGCGCGACCTGGGGGTTGTCGGAGACCGGGGCGGCGGGGCCCACGGGCAATGGCTATGGCGATGCCGCCGGTCACACCTGCGTGGCGGTGGCCGGGCCGGTCGAGGTGGTGCTGACGATCGAGACGGGCGAAAGCAACCGCGGCGCCAACATGCGCGCGTTTGCGGCGGGTGCGCTGGAACTGCTGCGTCGGGCAATCGTGTCGGCGGGGTAGGGGGCAGGCGCCAAGGAACAGGCGCCGGGGAACTCAACGAAGGCGCGGGCGAAGGCCGCGTCATCCGGTGTCGGTGACGGGTGGCGCGGCGCCGGATGCCTCGTCGCCGAGGTCGTCAACGTCCTGATCGGGCGGATCGTCCGTCGCCTCGGGCAGATCGCGCCACCGGCGGGCGAGGTCCTCGGAGAGGCCCAGGGTGCGGCAGGCGCGCAGCACCTGGGCGTCCAGGTCGGCGGTGGTGAAGTCGGGCCGGGTCAGCCAGTCGTCGAGTTCGACGTCCAGGTCTTCGATGTAGTCCGCCCGGGTCGCAGCGTCAGAGACCTCGGCATAGATCAGCCGGCTGACGGCGCCCTGAAGCGCGGTGAGGCGGTCAAACTGGGCCTCTTCGTGGATGAATTCCCGCCCCATGGCGATAAAGTCGGGGGTGGGTGTCGGCGTGGTGCGGATGCGGTGGACGACCGCGTCCTGGGCCAGCTTCGCCTTCAGCGCCAGGGTCTGGCGCACGCACCGCGACAGGCGCTGATAGGACCGGCTGAGATCGGCCACCTCGTCCGCCCCGGTGGCGGCGAGGAGTTGGGCGTGGACGTGCTTCGCCGCGCTGAAATCCATCTCAGCCAGCTCGGCCAGCATCTGGCCATCACGATCAGGGGCGGTCGCGGTCATGCATGGGAGTTGACACCAATGGTACGTCAGTTCCGGTCATAGCATTCGGGCGGGGGTGAAGTTTTTCGTCCGCGGCGCGATCCAGGGGAGCCATGTCGGCGGTGCGCGACGGGGGCGCAGACGACGGGGATGCAGGCGATGGGGACGGGTTTGGCGTCCCCTCTATCCCGGCTCAGCATGCGCATTCATGCGCATGACATTCTTTCTATCGGCACTACCTGAGTTCGATATGACTTCGTATCCCTGGTGGAAACAATCTGACGCTCGGCACCCACGCGGCCATGGACCGGCAGGACCGTGGATTGCCGCATCGCCACGAGCGGACATTCCGAACGGCAGGGATGGGGGGAAAGCTGACTTAAGCCCCGAAGATCCAGTTCCCGGTCAGAGAGCTCAACTGGATACCGACCAGGGTCATCTGTCCGCCGCCGGTCATGTTGATGACGGTGTCTGCACCAACCTGGCTGAGCGTGAAGACGGTGCCTGGATCGAGTTGCACGCGGTCGCCCTGAGCCAGGTTGAAGTCGATCACACGGTCGATCCCGGCGTCACCAAAGGTATGGAAGACGTCCGCGCCAGCGCCGCCAGACATCGTGTCGTCGCCCTTGTCCCCGGAGACGAAGTCGTTGCCGTTCCCGCCGTTGACGACGTCATTGCCCTGACCGCCGCGCACGATGTCGTCGCCGTCGTCACCGTTACAGGTATCGTCGCCGAGATTGCCATAGACGAGGTCATAGTCGGCACCGCCGGACAGGCTGTCATTGTCCTTTCCGCCGACGCAGTAGTCCTCGCCTGCGCCGGTCGATACGGTGTCGTTGCCCATGTTGCCGTTTGCATCATCGAATGCGTCGCCGCCGACAATCCGATCATTGCCGTCGTCCCCGCGCAGGTAGTCCTGGCCACCGCCGCCAACGATTGTGTCATTGCCTGCGCCGGCGTTCATCGTCTCGGCGCGTCGGTCACCCATGAAGCCTTCGTCCGCAGCGCCGCCGCTCTGAGTTGTCCCTGGATCGACCCAAATGTTCTCGCGATAGTTCTCGACGCCACTAGAGATGCCGCGCCACGCGATGTAGTCCATGTGACCATCACCGTTGACGTCTGCGGGAACCATCTGCTCCCCGATATTGATGGTCGACAGCGCTGGCATACCAACGAAGTGGCCCATCCCGTCATTCAGATAGAACGGGGACGTCATGTTGTTGGCGACAACCATGTCCTTGAGGCCATCACCATTGACGTCGACGAGGTAGACACGGGGGGTCCAGGGGCCGACCTGGATGGAAGCGTCTAGTCGCGCACTGGTTTCATCGGCGAACGTGCCGTCGCCGCGACTGATCAGGATTTGAACGCCACGTCGCGGATCGATGTTGCCGAGTGAATAGTTGACGATCAGGTCGTCGCGACCGTCGCGATTGACGTCCATGACCCGCGCATCAACCGCATCAGATCCCGGGATGAATCCCGCGGCCACGGGCGGACGAACGGACGCCTCGGAAAACCGGCCGGAGCCGTCGTTCAGCAGCAGCACCGAGACCTCGTTCTGCCGCGCTGCGCCCAGGAACAGGTCCAGATCCCCGTCGCCATCGACGTCGAGAAACGCCTCGGTCGTAAACCTCACCACCGTGCCGCTCAATCCATTCACGAACCCCGGCAGGCGGGCGAAGTCCTGGGTGAAATTTCCTGAACCATCATTGATCAGGAAGTAGCACGCCGGTGATCCACCGGAATTGCCGACGAAGAGGTCCAAGTCGCCATCACGGTCGATGTCGGCGGCCTCGCTGGAATGGCTGAAATCTGGCACCCCGGGCAGGCGGCTCACGGCATTGGCAAGCCCCGTGGTGCCGGACGAAAGAATCAGCGCGTTCAGAGCACCGGGAAAGGGCTGTGCATCATGGCCGGTGTCGGCGACGAAAAGGTCCGGTCGCCCATCCCGATTGAAATCGGCAACAACGGTCTCGCGGGCGAACGTCGTTTGCGGGACATTGGCGGGAAACACTTGGCCGGTGACATCGGTGAACCCGCCCAGCCCATCGCCCGCGAACACCCTTACCGGGGTTGCTCTGTCCTCAAGAGGAAACATGAAATAGGAAGCGATGAAGTCGAGCTTGCCATCGCCGTTGAAATCTCCAACTGCAAACTCTCCCAACTGCGAGGTCGGGAACCCTGGCCGGACAGGCGCTGTGAACGTCCGCGTCGTATAATACGTGGGCATATCCCCCCCAATCACAGTCAACTTGCATTAGTCCCCGGCGCTTGCAAAGCGCTGCGGCCCCGCTTCCATGCCGGGCGGCTGTCCCGTCATCGCAGGGAAGGGCGGTGTTGATTGGGCCCGCCTTGTTCGCAAAGCCGCGGGGACGCCGAGGTATCGCCACCACTGGGACGGCCGCAGACCTTATGAACTTCGGTTCAGGGGGGTGAGCGGCCGTCATCGCACTAGTGCCAGAGCCGCCGGCGATTGCCGCGCACCACTTGAATGAGATTGAAAAACGCCCACGCCCAAAGCGAGATCAGACATAGCGCGGCCCAGCCAAATGGCAGGAGCACTACCGAGAGAAGCGCCCCCACCGACCATATGGCCACATAGACCGAAGCAGCTTTCCACTTGCTCATGTAGCGGACAATAGCCATCGTCTAGGCGCGCCTACAACCAGACGTTCCCAACGTCGCTTAGGGTCGTCTCTCACCGTTGGCTCGGTGCCCGGAAGCAGACGTTCCGGCTCAGCGCCGGAAAGCAGACCCTCCCAAACGCCGTTCAGGGGGGTAGCGGTCCTTGGCCTGGCGGCCGAGGTCGCTCGCTCCCGACCCAACCGCTGAATAGGAAACGTCATCCTCGCCTAAGGCGCATTCAGCAAAGTTGGCCTGGAGCGCAGTTTTCGTCGGACTGACCCCACGCTTTCACGTGCCCTTCTCTTCGATTGGCGGGAGCCGGGTCTGCGGCGTCAGGTTGGGTGTGCGGCTGCGCCAGGGGGTAGCCTGTTGGTAAGCGTGGGCCAGGGCAAGGACCTTGCCCTCGGCGAAGTGTGGTCCAGCGATCATGATCCCTACCGGCAGGCCCTTGGCGGTGAAGCCGCAGGGGATTGAGATGACCGGTATGCCGAAGTCGTTGAAGTCGCGCGTGTTCATGCAGCCGGCGTCGGCGGCGAAGAAGTCGTAGACCTTGGTCTCTTCCAGTCCCTTGGCCTTCGCAAGCGCCATCCCGAGGGCGAGGCTATCATTGATCATTGGCGCGGCCATGCGGGTCGTGGGTGCCACAACAAGATCGAAGTCCTTGAATACGCGGTCGATCTTGCGACGCGTCGTCTTCAGCAGCTGTTGGGCGCGGGCGTTATCCGCGCCGCTGGGACCATGGTCGTCGGGCTCGGCGAGCCGCGCCATGCGCGCCTTGTTGGGTGCCATATAGTCGAGGCCGTACTTCTTGATCAGGTCCTGGTGGTAGAAGTCCACGTCACCGGGTGCCCTGCCGGTCGGTCCGTCCCAGAGGGGCGCGCGCGAGGCGATCCCGGCGGTCAGGCGCGCAAGCTGGTCCAACGCCGCCATGATCACCGGTTCGATCTCGGAATCGATATGGTCGTAGTACGACGCCGGGGCGGACAGGCGGAAACCTGACACCGGCTGGCGCATGGCCGCCAGATAATCCAGCGGCTTGCTCTCCACGCTGAAGATGTCGTCCTCGTCGTAACCGGCCATCGGCCCCAGCATCAGGGCCACGTCCTCAACCGTACGCGCCATCGGCCCGCAGTGATCGAGGTTGGCCGAGAGGGGAATGATCCCCCGGATCGACACCAGGCCCGCCGTCGGCTTGAGCCCGACGATCCCGCACCAGGCAGCGGGCACACGGATGCTGCCGCCCGTATCCGTGCCGAGAGTGCCATACGCCAGGCGGGCGGCGACCGCTCCGCCCGAGCCCGATGACGATCCGCCGGTGACGTGGTCGAGCGCCCATGGATTTCGCACCGGGCCGAAGTAGGAGATGTCGCCGGTGCAGCCGATGGCG
>JANNFM010000380.1:0-2656 GCA_031379795.1 Alphaproteobacteria bacterium | reverse complement strand
TAACCGGAATCCAGGCAGGGCTGGCCCCGCACCAGCGCAGGCTTGTAGAGAAACCGGCCGCCCAGCCACCCGGCATACTCCGGCCAGCCTGGCCATCCGGCGATGGCGTGATGCAGGGCGACTACGCCCTTGCCTTGGGTGAGAAGCGCTGTGAGGCCGGCCTTGACCGACGCTTCCGGCTCAACGACCCCGGGTTTGTCGCCCGCCGCGGCAAAGTCGATGCCCGGCATGTCGTAGAGCACCAGCGCGTCGAAGCCCGCCATGGCATCCGGGTTCATCAGGCGCCCGGCCGCTGGCTGATCGACGAAACTGGCCTGAACGCCCTCCATCTCCTCAAACACCGAGGCGAAGGCGTTGCGGTCAAACGGGTGGCCCTTGACCGAGACCAGTATTTTGAGCGGCTCGCCGTACCGGATGACGGGCAAGGGATCAGCTCCCGTCTGCGACTCTCAACAGTTGCTTGCCGAAATTGGCCCCTTCGAACAGGCGCATCAGGGTCTGCGGTGCATTCTCAAGACCGACCTGGATGTCTTCCTTGAACTTCAGCCGTCCCTCGGCGATCCACTGCGAGAGCCGCCGGCGGGCCCACGGGAACTCACCGATGAAGTCTGTCAGGATGAAGCCTTCCATGGTGGCGCGCTTGAACACCAGGTTGAAATAGTTCTCCGGCCCGGCGGGCATCTGGCCCAGCTGATAGCGGCTGATGCCGCCACAGATGACCACCCGTGCATGCATGGCGATCTCGCCCATCAGATCGTTGAGGATCGGGCCGCCGACATTGTCCCAGAGGACGTCGATCCCCCCCTTGGCGTGTTCACGGACTTGGCGGCGGATGTCGCCGGCCTTGTAGTCGACGGCGGCGTCGAACCCGAGCTCGTCCACCAGCCAGCGGCACTTCTCGGGCCCGCCCGCGACTCCAATGACCTTGCAGCCGCCGATCTTGGCGATCTGGCCGACGACCGAGCCGGTAGCTCCGGCGGCTCCCGTGACCACCACGGTGTCGCCGGGAAACGGCTTGCCGATCCGTTGCAGGCCAAAGAGGGCGGTGAGGCCTGTGGTTCCCAGGACGCCGAGATGCGCCGTCGGTGATCCCTCGTCGGGAAGCTTCAGGAGGTCCTTGGCCGACATGACGGAGACGTCACGCCAGCCCAGCTGGCCTGTGACCTTGTCGCCCTGGTGCAATAGCGGGCTGTTTGAACGCACCACTTCAGCGAGCCCCGAGCCTCGCATGACCTCGCCGATTTCGGTCGGCGCGGTGTAGCCGCCGATGTTTTCCATCCAGCCCTTCTGGGCCGGGTCGAACGCCAGATAGAGAGTCCGGAGCAGAACTTCGCCCTCGCCCGGCTCGCCGAGTTCGGTTTCCACCCACTTGAAGTCATCCTGGACCAGCGGGCGGCCATTCGGTCGCCCATTGATCAGCCATTGGCGGCTGGTGGTCATGATCGCTCCTTGGTTCGGTTCAGCGCCAGGCCAGGACCGCGCGCGCGGCGGCCTCGATGCGTCGCGGATTGGGGAGGTACTCGTCCTCCAGGTTGGGTGCGAAGGGAACCGGCGTGTGCGGGCAGGTCACCTGTCCGATCGGGGCCTTCAGGCTGCGGAATCCCTTGCTCGCGACCATCCCTGCGATGTCGGCGGCCAGCGAGCAGCGGGGAGGGCTTTCGTCGATGATCACCAGGCGACCGGTCTTCTCGACGCTTTCGAGAATGGAATCCTCGTCGAGCGGTGATGTCGTGCGCGGGTCGATGACTTCAACAGAAACGCCTTCCTTGGCCAGGATTTCCGCCACGGCCAGAGCGCGCGGAACCATGGAGCCAAAGGCCACGAACGTCAGATCCTTGCCCTCGCGGACGATGTTGGCCTCGCCGAACGGGATGCGATAGGCCTCGTCGGGAACCTCCATCTCGGTGTCGTAGAGCACCTTGGATTCCATGAAGATCACCGGATCATCATCGCGGATGGCGTTGATCAGCAGGCCTTTGGCGTCATAGGCGTTGGACGGCATCACCACCTTCAGGCCCGGCACCATGGTGAACAGCGGGTGCAGCGTCTGGCTGTGCTGGGCGCCGGCCCGGAAGCCTGCGCCGATCATGGTGCGGATGACCATCGGCGTCTTGGCCTTGCCGCCGAACATGTACCGGAATTTGGCGGCCTGGTTGTAGATCTGGTCGAAGCACACCCCGACGAAGTCCACGAACATGATCTCGGCGACGGGCCGCAGGCCGGTCAGCGCCGCGCCAGAGGCCGCGCCGATGATGGCGCTCTCGCTGATCGGCGTGTCCAGCACCCGCTCGGGGCCGAACTCCTTGTAGAGGCCACCGGTGACGCCAAAGACGCCGCCGACGCCGCCGGTTTCACCCGACGCGCCCTGACCACCTGCGACGTCCTCGCCGATAATGATGACCGTGGAGTCGCGCCGCATCTCTTGACGCAGCGCTTCGTTGATCGCTTGACGATAGGATTTGCGTGCCATGTTCAATACCTGACGTAGACGTCGTGTTCGAGGGTCGACAGGTCCGGTTTCGGAGCTGCGATAGCGATGGCGACCGCCGCTTCGATCTCAGCCAGAACCTCGGCGTCGATGGCGTTCAGATCAGCGTCGTCGAGAAGACTGGCCTCAGTGACCTTGGTGCGGAACCGAATGAGCGGATCGTTGGCA
>JANNFM010000325.1:0-2608 GCA_031379795.1 Alphaproteobacteria bacterium | reverse complement strand
ATCGACACCCGAACCGTCACGCGACCCTGCCGGGCGGCGTCCCCTGCCGCCTCCCGCAAAGCCCGGAAAGATGACAGCATCGCATCGGCAATCGACAGGTCCGCATGGTGGACGTCGCCCATCAGCACTTCCATCGGTTCGCGTGTCAGGCTGCGATGCACCCGGTATTCGTGCTTGTCGGAATAGCGTTTGTGGTCAAAGGTATAGTCCCGCGCGGCCTTCATTTCTGCAAACCGGGCAACCCATGCCCCCGTAAGCTTGCACAGGCGCGCCAATGCGGCCTTGGGCAGGGTGACCCCCGCAGCGACGGAATGGCGCTGAAGCTCCACCGATGCCAGCCGCCGTGTTTCCCGCGCACTGCGGCCCTTCAGGATCAGCCCGCGCGCCGTGCGGGCAAGGTCTTCCGCAATTCGGTCCTGCACCTCGGATGCCAGTCCGCAGCCGTTCTGCCAAGCGCGCGTGATCCGCACCCGCACCTTGCCCTTGTCGCTGCGCGCCGTGGGGAACAACGCCGCCACGCCGCCGCCCTCGGCACGGCTCACCCATTCCCGCAACGTCCGTTTGCTGATCCGCGCCCAGCCTTCTCCGACCTTGTGCTGTTGTGCCGCCGCAACCCGGAACGCCGCAGCCCGCGCATGCGACCCCTTCGGCGCTGCCAGCATCGGCCCGATGATCCGCTGCCTGTCCACCGCCGTCACCACATGCCGGTCATCCGGGCGCGTCTTCAAACGCGGTTCAACGGGCGTTGGAGGCAGGGTTTCAGGGAGGCCCAACAGCACCCGAAGGTCCGGCGATGCCTTGTCCAGGTCAAGCCCCCAGACCTTGCCGGATGCGCCGCCGCGCCGCCCGTCCAAGGCGACAACGGGCAGGGTGTGCCCTCTCCACGTCTTCCCGCAAGCTGCACGTGCCAACGCCCGCCGCGCCACTTGCTCTGCTATGCCCGTTGCGGCGGCAAAGCCGTTGGCGGACATGAACGTCATTCAACAGCGTCCTTGATCTCCAGCGCGACCGCGATCCGATGTGCTTGTCCTCGATAGCCTTTGTTGTGGCCTGCCAAGACGGCCACAACCGACCTATAGGGGAAGCCGTTGCGCCTCGACCAGTCAGCTACCGACTCGCCTTTACGACGGAACTCTTCCTTCACCAGTTGCGCAGTCTTTGACATGTGGCCTGCCTCGTGCGACGATACACAAATGCACACTAATACACAGTTCAGCACATGACAACACAAAACAGCACATCAGATGTGCCGATGGCCCAGCGCCTTAGGCAGCTTCGCGGCGAGGCAACGCAGGAATCGTTTGCCGAACTGCTTGGTATTTCTCGGTCTGCGCTGGCGAACTACGAAACCGCCCGAACGCAGCCTAAGCCTTCGCAATTACGAGATTTCTCGCGCCGCCTCGGTATATCTGACGACTTCTTGCTTATCGGCACCTTCAGGAATGAGTATGAGCTTAACCGGATTGTGGGCGGACCGCTCAATCTGGACTCGATGCGTTACGACACCCCGGACGAGCAGACCATTCTTCGGATTCTGCGTGTATGTCGGCCCGAGTCCGTGTCTGAGATAGCAGCGATGCTGCTCAAGGAGTTTGAAGAAAACCGGGATGCCCGCGCTTCAGCCGACCCTCTCCACATTTCAAGCGACATCGCCAGGCTCGCGGCTATCGCGCGGGATGGGAACGCCTTCGAACGCGGTCAGTCGCAGGCTGAAGGCGATGCTTCGTGGAAGGCTTTCATCAGAGCGGCGCGGGGCGCTGGCGGGTCAGATCGCTAGTCCACGATAGGTTCGCAATGGGGTTCGCAATCCCCCGCCCTTTCAACAAAATCAACAACTTACGATTGGCGAAGGTCTGCAGCGATTGCGGACCCCCGCCGCCCCCCGCTTTCCCCCACAAAATCAACCCCTTACGCCCCAAAAAAGCCCCTTGCGTTGCAGCCCAATTGCGGACACTCATTGCAGAATAATTTCCGACGCTTCACAAAGGCGAAAGGGGGAAGGGTAATGGTTCACATCGCCGTGCGGGCGTCCTAGGTATGGGGCGTTCCATAGGTGTGCGATGACCCTGACCCTGACGCTGACCGAACGGCTGGCCCGCGCGCGGGGGGATCTGCGCATGGGGGTGCCGGTGGTGCTGACCGAAGCGGGTGCGGCGGCGCTGGTGGTGGCGGCCGAGGCGCTGACCCCGGCGCGGCTGACGGAACTGCGCGGGCTGGGGGTGCCCGAGATGGCGATCACCGCGCGGCGGGCGTCGACGCTGAAGGTGGCGGCCTATGATGGCGACCTCGCACGTCTGGCGTTGCCGCCGGGGGCCGGGGTTGCTTGGGTGGCGGCGGTGGCCGACCCGGTCGATGATCTGGCGGTGCCGATGAAGGGTCCGTTCCGGGGGTTGCGCGGTGGCGGGGCCGTGCTGCACCGCACCGCGCTGCTGCTGGCCAAGTCGGCGCATCTGCTGCCTGCCGTGGTGGTGGTGCCGGTGGCGGGGGTTCCTTTGGACGGGCTGACCGTGATCGCGGTCGAGGCCGCGCTGCCCGCCTTGCAACACCTGTCCCCCTTGCACCCCGTCGTGGCGGCCCGCCTGCCGATGGCGGCATCCGAGGCGGGCCG
>JANNFM010000262.1:0-2669 GCA_031379795.1 Alphaproteobacteria bacterium | reverse complement strand
GCCGAAAGTGGAGCCTCCCGCGCCTGCGGTGCCAGCGGGGAAAGCGCCCTCGGAACCCGCTGTAAAGCCGGCACCGGTCACGCCGTAAAAGTCGGCCTGGCGGGCGAGAGCTGTCTTGAGCCTTCGTTGATAGTCGGACCTGGCAATCTCGGTCGCGCCGAACTGCTCCAGATGCTGGGTCATGAACTGGGCGTCGAGCAGCCCGAACCCTCCGGCAATCAACCGCCCGACAAGATGGGTCAACGCGACCTTTGACGCGTCGCGACGGCGCGAGAACATGCTTTCGCCAAAGAAGGCGCCGCCCAGAGAGACGCCGTAGAGGCCGCCGACCAATTCCCCCTCCAGCCAGCACTCGACGCTGTGGGCGTGCCCCAGCTCGAAGAGCTCTAGATAGAGCGCCTCGATCGGGCGATTGATCCAGGTTTCCGTTCGCCCCGGCCCCGACGCGGCGCAGGCCAGAACGACGTCGTGAAACGCCGTGTCCACGCGGACATCAAAGGGATCCGCCCGCACCGTGCGCGCCATGCGCTTGGAGACGTGAAACGCGGTCAGCGGAATGACTCCGCGCCGTTCCGGATCGATCAGGAAGACCTGTGCGTCCTCGCGGGCATCCGCCATCGGGAACACACCCCGGGCGTAGCAATCCAGCAGGTCGCGAGCGTCAAACGCGGACATGATTCTGTCCCATCAGGCTCCGGCGCCGCAACCTTGCTTAAGCCGCGTTGGCTGCCATCCAGCGTTCCAGCCAGTGGATGTCGTAGGTGCCCTTCAGGATGTCGGGCTGCTGGAGCAGTTCCTGAAACAGCGCGATGTTGGTGTCGATGCCGCCGACGACGATTTCCCCAAGGCATCGGTTGAGGCGCGCGATGCACTCATCCCGGTCACGGCCGTGGACGATCAGCTTGCCGATCAGGCTGTCGTAGTAGGGCGGGATCGAATAGCCGGCGTAGAGGGCGCTATCCATCCGGACGCCCAGGCCGCCGGGGGCGTGATAGTCGGTGACCAGGCCGGGCGAGGGGGCAAAGGTCTTGGGGTTTTCGGCGTTGATCCGGCACTCGATGGCGTGACCTTCGAAGACGATATCGGATTGCTTGAACGATAGGGGCAGGCCTGCGGCGATGCGGATCTGTTCGCGCACCAGGTCGATTCCGGTGATGGCCTCGGTGACGGGGTGCTCGACCTGCAGGCGAGTGTTCATCTCGATGAAGAAGAACTCGCCGTTCTCGTACAGGAACTCGATGGTGCCGACGCCCAGATAGCCGATGGCCTTGATCGCATCGACCACCACCTTGCCGATTTTGGCGCGGCCGGCGGCGTCGAGGGCAGGTGAGGGGGCTTCTTCCAGCACCTTCTGGTGGCGACGTTGCAGGGAGCAGTCGCGTTCGCCGAGGTGGCAGACATTGCCGAAGCTGTCGGCGATAACCTGGAGTTCGATGTGGCGCGGGGTCTGCAGATAGCGCTCCATATAGACCGCGTCGTCACCGAACGCCGCCTTGGCCTCGGAGCGCGCCGTCTGCACCGCTTCGATGAGATCCTCTGGAGTCCTGGCCACCTTCATGCCGCGGCCGCCGCCGCCCGCCGCAGCCTTGATGAGCACCGGAAAACCGATGTCCTTCGCCGCCGCGAAAGCCTCTTCCTCGGAGGTCACCGCGCCGTCAGAACCTGGCACGACCGGGATCCCCACGTCCTTGACCGCCTGCTTGGCGGTGATCTTGTCGCCCATCATCCGGATATGCTCCGGCTTGGGTCCGATGAAGGTGTAACCGTGGGCCTCGACGATTTCAGCGAAGCGCGCGTTCTCCGAGAGGAAGCCATAGCCCGGGTGAATCGCCTGGGCGCCCGTGATCTCGGCCGCCGCGATGATCGCCGGAATGCTCAGATAGCTCTTCGAAGCGGGCGGCGGGCCAATGCAAACACTCTCGTCAGCCAGCCGCACCCACATGGCGCTGGCGTCCGCCTCAGAGTGCACAGCGACCGTGGATATGCCCATTTCCTTGCAGGCGCGGTGAATGCGCAGTGCAATTTCGCCTCGGTTGGCGATGAGGATTTTGTCGAACATCGGTTAGTCGATGACCGCGAGGGGCTCACCGAACTCTACCGGCTGAGCGTCGCCGATCAGAATTTCCAGCAGGCGACCAGACTTTGGCGCCGGGATCGGGTTCATGGTTTTCATCGCCTCGACAATGAACAAGGTCTGCCCGGCCTGGACCATGTCGCCGACCTTCACGAACGCCGGGGAATCGGGATTGGCTTGTAGATAGACGGTCCCCACCATGGGTGATTTCACGATCTCGCCAGCTGTGATCTTGGGCGCCTCAGCAGGGGCGGCTGCGGCGGGTGGGGGCACGGCTGCGGCCGCGTACTGCACCGCCGCCGGCGCCGCCAGATTGCGGGCCACGCGGACTTTGAGACCGTCGTGCTCGATCTCGATCTCGGTCAGGCCGGTTTCGGTCAGGATATCCGCCAGTCTGCGGACCAGACGCGCGTCGATGGGATCGGCGGGCGCCTTGGGTGTGCTCGGCATGGGAGGGGTTCCTGTGCTAGTTCAGGTTCGCTTTGGCGCGCGCCCGGTGCGAGTGTCGGCGATGTACCCGCGTGTGGCCCGCGGCAGCCGCCTAGTCGCCAGCGTGAGATGTCCCGCCTTCGACACTCGGCCCCGTCGTCGATTC
>JANNFM010000208.1:0-5000 GCA_031379795.1 Alphaproteobacteria bacterium | reverse complement strand
CAGATTGAATGGAATCCGCTCTAGTCGGCCAGAGGCCGTGCGCGTGTTCGCCTCGCTTCTTGGCAATGCTTTCCGGCCTGCCTTCCCGAAAAAAACATCAGATAAATTTTGGCCGTATGTTCACTCTGTGTTCTATTCGTTGTCATGCAAACGTTCGCTGAGAGATCAGAGCGTCACAGCAATGTGCTGGAGGTCCTGTGTGGCCACATGGTCACCGTCGTGGACGGGGCCTTCCATCGCGGGCGGGACTGCCGGAAGAGAAGGATCAAGCCGCCCTGGTGTTTGATCGTCTCGCCCGGGGTCTGCGGCTGACTGTGGCCATGGAAGCCCGCCTGCACCGCGACATGGCGCGTGACGCCCGCGAGATCGAACGGTTCGCGGCTGAGCCCGTGACGCCGATAGACACGACTGCACACACGCCACCAGTGTCCAGACCGTCTGTCCGTATATATCAGGAAACCGAACGCGAGAGCGAAGCCGACCACGAGAGTTCGGACACGTCCCTCGACATCCACATCAAGGACCTCGACGCGCTGCTCGAACAGCAGCCCGCAACCCTGGCCCAGCGGAGCAAGCCCTGCCGCGGCCTTGCGGGCATCTCCCGCGACTGGGTCGCCATCCAGGACGCCGCCAACGCCCATCCCAAACGCCAGCGCCCCCGCAAGGCCTGGCCCGGCAACGACCCCGGCCCCCAAGGCCCGCCACCCCTCGACGCTGTCCTGGCGTCCATGGCCGCCCCACCCTGGCGCGGCAGCGGGTAAGGCACGCGTCACATCCCCCACAAAAGTTTGTCATCCCGGTTTTCGTGCAACGAAAGACCGGGACCCACAAACGCCGACGCCTGCTGTCCTGTTGCAGCGGCGACGCTGTACCTCTCTGCCGACCCCGGAGCTTATGGGTCCCGGTCTTCGCCAAGCGGCGAATCCGGGATGACAAACTTTGGGTGGATGACAAACTGTGGGTGGATGACAAACTGTGGGTGGATGACAAACTTTGAGTGGATGACGGCGCGTGGGTGGATGACGCCCCAAGGGTAACCCCCGGCGCGGCCTACGCCTTCCCGGCGCACTTCCGTGTTTTCCGTGTTTTCCGTGGCCAATCTCTTCATCATCCCGACCGCCCAGTCGGGTGTGGCGCCCGCGACGCATCAAGGCTGTGGAGGGGCCACCGTCGTTTGATCCGCCCCGTGCGCCCAGCCCTTGATCAGGTAGCTCAGGCCCACAAACGCCACGCCGCAGATGATGCCGGCCCAGCCCAGTTTGTTGAAGCCGTCCATGGACGTGGCGAAAGCCCCCGCCGGGTCCAGCACCTGGCCGCCGACGGTCTCGGTCCCCATCAGCCCGGCGATCTTGCCGCCAACGAACTGGGCGATCGAGGAGGCGAGGAACCACACCGCCATCATGAACGAGACCACGCGGGCGACGCTGAGCTTGGTGATTTGCGACAGGCCCACCGGCGACAGGAACAGCTCGCCCGTGGTGTGCAGCAGATAAAGCAGGCCCAGCATGTAGAGTGGCATCTTGTACTCAACCGCGAGACCTTGGGTCCAGACCACCACCAGGAAGCCCAGCCCCACCTGCAGCAGGCCAAGGCCGAAGGTCATGGTCGGGTTGGGGCTGCGGTTGCGCGCGCCCAGCCAGGTCCACATCGCGGCGAACACGGGCGCGAGGATCAGGATGAAGCCGGCGTTGAACGACTGGGTCTGGGCTGCATCGATGCCCTTGAGGTCGACGTTGCGAGCGGCGAACAGGTTGAGCGAGGTGCCGGCCTGTTCGAACAGGGTGAAGAAGATCACCGAGCCGAAGATCAGCACCATGGCCAGCATCATTCGCTCGCGCTCGACCTTGTTGCATTGGGTGGCGATGAACCAGGCGATGAAAATCAGGGCCGCCAGGACGGAGACCCCCAGCGCATAGCCGACGAGCTGATTGGACTGCACGAGGAACCAGACCGGAATCACGCCCAGCACGCCGCCCAGGTAGATCAGCCATTCGCGCGTGACCGGCCCGGCCACCTTGGCCGACAGGAGCTCGGGATTGGGCGGCTCGCCCTTGCCCTCCAGGTGCTTCTTGCCCAGCACGAAGACGATGAAGCCCGCCGCCATGCCGACCCCGGCCAGGCCAAAGCCCGCCCACCAGCCGACGTTCGTCCCCAGCATGCCGCACAGCACCGAGGCCCAGAACGCGCCCAGGTTGATGCCGTAGTAATAGAGGGTAAAGCCGGAATCCCGGCGTGGATCGCCGGTGGGGTAGAGCTGGCCCACGATGGTAGAGATGTTGGGCTTCAGGAACCCGACGCCCATGATGATCAGGGCCACCGCCAGATAGAAGGCGTTGCGGCCGAACGGATCGACCACGCTCTTCAACTCATAGGACCCCTTGGGCATCACCACCGGCAGGGGGCCGCCGGGGGCCATGTCCTTGACCTCCAGCCCACCCTCGGCGGTCGCGGCGAAGGCGTGCTTGACGCCACCGATGACCACGTGGACCTGACGCTGCTCCATGCGACCCTCGATGGCCACCTCATAGCTTTGGCCGGCGTAGACCAGGGTTTGGGTGGCGGGCGTACCTTCGACGGCCATGGTCATGTGACCGGCCACCAGCAGCAGCGCCCCGAACGCCACCGCCTTGCGCGTCCCCAGCCAGCGGTCGGCCACCAGCCCCCCCACCAACGGCAGCAGATAGACCAGCGAGGTGTAGGAGCCGTACTGGGCCCCGGCGGTCTTGTCGTCGAACAGCAGGTGCTGGGTCAGGTAGAAGATCAGGATGCCACGCATGCCGTAGTAGGAAAACCGCTCCCACATTTCGGCAAAGAACAGGATGAGCAGCCCGCGCGGGTGGTTCTTGAGCAGCTGCAGCAACACCGGAATGCCCGTGACCAGGGTGACCACGATGCCGATCAGGACGATGAGGTTCATGCAGGCGCGGTTCCGGAAGCCTTAGGGATCTCGATCATGCGGCGGGCTCAGCCCCATGTCGCGGCGTTGCCGGGAGAACATCACGCGTCTCGTCCCAGCACAAGCCGCCGCCGTCGTGTGATATCCGCAGGCCCGTCTTCCGTGCATAACTGACGCCGTCAGGAATGGAGCCCCACGATGAAGATACCCGGCCCGGATCACCCGATCACCAGCACCCCGGCGGCGCGGCCATGGCGCGCGCGGTTCAATGGCCGGATCATCGCCGACAGTGCGAAGGCTCTGGTGTTGCAGGAAGCCAGCTATCCCCCGGTGATCTATTTCCCGCGCGCAGACGTCACGATGGACGTGCTGAGCCGCACCGAACGCTCAACCCATTGTCCCTACAAGGGCGACGCCGCCTATTTCACGGTGAGCGTTGACGGCCAGGTCGCGCCGAATGTGATCTGGAGTTACGAGACGCCGTTCCCGGCCATGGCAGGGATTGCGAGCCACCTGGCCTTCTATGCCGACCGGGTGGATGTCTACGAGGTCAACGACGACCTCAGATGACGCCGTCCTTGTTCTTGGCCAGTCGCCAGCCGGTGTATTCCGGAACGGAGGTGACTTCGCGCACGCACCATTTCGGGATCTCGAAGGACATTGCCGCCATCCGGTTGCTGGCTTCACATTCCGCCAGAACCAGACCCTTGAGATCGCCCTCAAAGACATCGACAGTGAAGCCGCCCAGCTTGTGCCGCAGCTTGCTCAGCCGCTCCCCCGGCAGGCCGGCCAGCACGGCGTGTTCGTCGTCATTCAGATAGAGGTTGGCCATGGGTCCGATCAGCGGATTGTCCGGGGCATACTTCTTGGCCAGCTTGAATTCGCGCTCGCCGGTGGCCAGGTGGGTGATGGCGCGCAGCCTGAGGCGGCCACCCTCGATATAGAGATCCTCTATCCGCCGCGCGCGGCTGTCATCCAGGGTCGGTGTGAGGCTGGCGTCCACCAGGAAGCGGCGCTCCGCCACCCAGTGCGCATATTTCGGAAGCTTGACCGGCATCTCTCGTCCTCGCGGGGTCTTGTCCACTCCGAGCGGGCCAGAACCCGTCGTACGTCTATCGATAGGCCATCAGCCCGCAGATGGGGATAGGCTTGTGCGGGGAAAGTGTCGAGACGGACGATGTCATCGCACGACAATTGGAGCGGCCGGCGGGAATCGAACCCGCGACATTCAGCTTGGGAAGCTGACGTTCTACCTCTGAACTACGGCCGCGCTGCCTGACCCTTTAGCGGCTCCGGCGCATCGCCTCAAGGCGCGCGGGACGGCGGCTTCAGATCAGTTGCAGGAAGATCAGGCCCAGGCCGGTCATCGAGACCGCCCAGGTCGCCGTGCGCACCCAGGGGATGCCGGCCAGATAGACCCCGGCAAAGGCGACCCGGCCCCAGAAGAACATCTGCGCGCCCAGCACCGTCTCGGCGTTGGAGCGGCCCACGGCATTCGCCACCAGCACCAGGACGGCGAAGATCACCAGGCTTTCCAGCATGTTGCGGTGCGCCCGGATCGCGCGCCCGGCCAGGCCAGTGATCTCGGGCATGCTCTCGCGATTGCCGGCGGCTGTGGGCAATCCGATCTGAAGGATTGTGACAGGAATGGCGACGACAAGTTGCAGCACGGCCAGGCCCGCCGACCAGACCAACAGTTGAAGTTCGACAGACATAGTGAGGTTCCCTTTCCCCGCCGGGTTTTGATCGGAATGAGTACGGGGCCCTGCCAGCCGGCCTGTCAATTACCCGACGTTGACCTCAGGCCTTCGTCGTCGCACGATGCCGCCAAAGTTCAGGGAGACACAGATGGCCGACGGTGAGGTCCTGCAACAGGCGAAGTTCCACGCCATGACCGAAAGCACGGTCGACGATTGGGCCGCCATCGGCCGAGCAGCCCAGGGTCATCGCGGGCAACATGTGGACCAGATCCTTGGCCACCTGAAGATGCTGAAGGGCGACAGCGGTGGCTTTGCGGTGGATCGCCTGGAGCACAGCCTGCAGACCGCCACCCGCGCCCATCAGGCCGGCCAGGACGAGGAGTATGTGGTCTGCGCCCTGGTCC
>JANNFM010000536.1:0-15518 GCA_031379795.1 Alphaproteobacteria bacterium | reverse complement strand
CGAGAGCGAGAAACTGCGGGCCAGCGCGCGACGCAAGGTTGCTGTGCCCCCGATCGACGGCTGAGCCACAGCCCTGACCGTGCTATCAATCTTCCGGCGAGACGAGGGGACTGAACCATGCTCACACCATCACCTGAAATTCAGGCGTTCGCCGCCGGCTTCCCGATCTTCCTGGCGCATTCCAGTGTGACCATCGCCATCCTGTTCGCCGCCGTGGCGCTCTATGTGCTGCTGACGCCCCACAAGGAAATCACCCTCATTCGCGAAGGCAATACGGCAGCGGCAATCTCGCTGGCTGGCGTGCTGGTGGGTCTGGCGATCCCGCTGGCGGCTTCGCTGAAGGCCTCGACCAATGTCATCGAGATCGGCCTGTGGGGGGCGGTGACCGTAGTGGTTCAACTGCTGGTGTTCCGGTTGGTCGATGTGGTGCTGCACGGCCTGCCGAAGCGGATCCAGGACGGTGAAATCTCGGCTGCGGCCTTGCTGATGGGGGCCAAGCTAGCGACTGCGCTCGTGATCGCGGCCGCGCGCAGCTGAAATGAAGTTCCCGCGGCTGCCAGATTGGGTGGTCTATCTCGCCATTGTGGTGGCCCTGCTGTTCGCGGCGCTGGGGCGCGATGAGCGCACAGATGCGCCGCCCCCGCCGCCGCGCAGCAGCGATCCCCTCGGCGAGGCTCTGGGTCCCGCGTCGCCGTTCGACCCGGCGGTGGTTGTGGATGTTCCGGCCAAGATCGGCCCGGCGGCAGGAACCGCCTTCTCCATCGCCAGGTCCGGGGTATGGCTGACCGCGCGCCACGTCGTCGATGGCTGCAAGCGGGTGGCCATCGTCGTCGGTCCCGGCATAGGGGTCGCGGTGAAGGTGCGCATCGACCCCAAGGGCGAGGCTGCGCTGCTGTATTCGGAGGGCGGCTCGGCCCCGCTGCCACTGGCCTTGAGCGAGCCGCTGCGGCGGGGGCAGCGCGCCTTCCACCCCGGCTTCCCGCAGGGCGAGCCCGGCGAGGCCAGTTCGCGCCTGCTGGGTCGCGAAAATCTGGTGGTGCGCGGCAGCGGCGCCCGGACCGAGTCGGTGCTGGTGTGGGCCGAAACCGGTCGCACCGAAGGACTGGAAGGCACGCTGGGCGGCCTCTCGGGTTCACCGGCGCTGGATGCCCAGGGCCGGGTGCTGGGCGTCACCATCGCCGAGAGCCCCCGCCGGGGCCGCATCTATACCACCGCCCCGGAAGTGGTCCGGTCGACGCTGAACGCCAGCGGTCGTCGCGGCGACGCCGGGGCCAGCGGCGAGCCGATCACGCCGCAGAACTATTTCTATGTCGCCGACGATCTGCGCCGCGAGCTCCAGGTCGCTCAGGTCGTTTGTCTGGACGGAACCTGAGGCCCCTATTCGGCCTTCGGTGGTTGGCGCGCGGCCACCATGAAGGCCAAAACGACTCCGGCGACGCCCAGTGCGGCCGAGTAGAGGAAGAATACCAGATACCCCGCGCCAAGCGCCGCTGGCGTAACCTGTGATTTCTCCATGGCACCGGCGTAGGCTTGCGGCGACAGACCGGAAAACAGGGTCTTCAGAACGGCCATGGGCCCGCCTTGGTCCGCTGCCGCCGCCGAGCCCTCGACGATGCGACCCGACTGCGAGGCCATCAACTTTCCGGGCAAAGCGTAGAGCGACGAAAACAGGGCGTATTGGGTCGCCGTAAACCCGGCGGACGTCAGGCTCGACATATAGGCAATCAGGCAGGTGCCCGAGATGCCGCCGGCGACATTGTCGATCCCGATGGCGACAAACAACGCCCACAGCTCTGGTCCCTGCAAGGCCAGCCATGCGAAACCGAGATTGCTGAGCGGTCCGGCAAAGGCCCCGATCACCAGCGCCCGCATCAGACCCAGGCGCGCCACCGAATAGCCGCCCAGGCCGACACCGATCACCGTCATCACCACCCCGAAGACCTTGCGCGCCTCGGCAATCTCGATCTTGCTGAAGCCGAGGTCGGCGTAGAACGGGTTCATGATGTTGAGGACGAAATCGGACAGGCGGTAGAGGCAGATGAGCGCCAGGATCAACGCGGCTGTGCCGCGATACCGTTGGAGGAAGTCCCGCAACGGGTCACCTAGCGCGGCGAACAGATAGACGCCCGGTCGGGTGCGCAGGCCCGGGATCGGGCATATAGCCAGCACAATCACCCCCAGTCCCGCCAGCACGGCAAGCAACTGGAAATAGATCCCCTCCGGCTTCATGGCCCAGGCGTCGGTGATCGCGTCGCCAACTTCGGGCAGGCCCAGCGCGCTCAACCCGTTTGCCAGCAGCGAGGCATCCGCCGCCAGGCCACAGCCCAGCACGAGGCCCCCCAACGCAAACACCGCCAACCGACCGATCCACTCCGGCAGTTCCAGCACAGGCCGATGGGGCACGCCCTCGGCGTGGATCGAACGCACCGTGTGGGCTTCCTCGCGGGGCGCGAACAGCACACCGGCGACCCCCAGCAGCATCAGCCCCGCCATCACGGCGTAGGAGATGTTCCAGCTGTAGGCTTCTGCCAACAATAGGGGCGCAGCACCCGCCACGACCATCGCGACCCGATAGCCCCACTGATAGGCCGCCGCCATCGCGCCTTGTTTCTCGACCTCGGCAGCCTCGATCCGCCAGGCGTCGATCACGATGTCCTGCGTGGCTGATACAAATGCCACAAACGCCGCAAAGGCCGCCATCACCGCCAGATTGCGTGCCGGGTCGGTCCCGGAAATCAGCCACAGGCCAATCATCAACAGCACCTGCAGCACGATCATCCAGCTACGCCGGTGCCCCAGCAGTCGGGTCAGTACGGGCACCGTTGTCCGGTCGATCAGCGGCGCCCACAGGAACTTGAGCGAATAGGACAGGGTCGCCAGCGCGAAGATTGAAATGACCTTCAGAGACAGCCCGGCCTCGCGCAGCCACAGCGACAGGGTGTCGAAGATCAGCAGATTGGGCAGGCCAGACGCGAACCCCAGCGCCAGCATCACCAGGGCGCGTCGCTCCACGAAGACCGCCAGAGCCTGCAGCGCGCCTCGCTTGGGTTGGGCGGCGTCGGCGTTCATGACGGCTCCTGGCTGGAATCCGCCAGGTCGGCGAGTTCACGCGCGAATTTGCCGCGCGTCGCCAGATCGGTAAAGCCGCGTCAGGCAGTGAACTTTTAGCGGCCTGCTCCGCGCGAGGACTTCGCAACGCCTGGCATCCGGAATGGGGTGGAGCGCGGCCTGGCCCAACGGGTCAGGGTGGCTCTGAGGGTGTCCGGCGAGACCGGCTTGACCAGGAAATCGTCCATCCCGGCGGCCAGACAGCTATGCCGGTCGTCCTCGAAGGCGTTGGCGGTCAGGGCGACGATGGGCGTGGTGATGCCCGCCTCGCGCATGGCGCGCGTCGTCTGTTCGCCGGATAGCCCCGGCATGCGCATGTCCATCAGGATCAGGTCAAAGACCGTGATCGCCGCCGCCGCCAGCGCTTCCTCGCCGCTGAGCGCGTGTTCCACCTCACAGCCTTCACGGGTCAGCAGGGCGCGGGCCAACAGCGCGTTTATCGGATTGTCCTCGACCAGCAGGATGCGAGCACCGGGCGCGGCGGCTGCGGCAATCCGGTCGTCCTCGCGGGGTGCGGCGGTCGTGGGGGCTTCACCGGCGGCGATCAGCACGCGCTCGGCCACCGAGGCGCGGCGCAGGGGCTTGATCAGATAGCCCGCAAAGCCCGCACGGCGATAGCGCGCGATCTGGGCCCGTTCGTCAGGCGCCAGAAGGATGATGGCAGGCCGCTGGAGTGGCGGTTTCAAGAGACCGGGGCCCACAGCAAGGTTGGCGTCAACCAGAATGACGTCGCCGGGCTGGGTCCGGGCAATCGCCTCGGGCAGATCGTGGGTGACCACGGCCGTGCCGCCACAAGCCTCGATCTGGCGGCGGGCACCTTCACGGACGATGAGATTGGGGGATGCCACGCCGATGCGACGCCCGGCCAGCAATTTGCCAGGAACCGCGCCCGGCAGGGTCGAGATCGCAGCTTCGAACCAAAATTTTGCGCCACCCGTCGCGCCCTCGCCGACGCCCACGTCTCCACCCATGGCGCGCGCCAGACGTCGCGCGATGGCCAGGCCAAGGCCCGTGCCGCCCAGATCCGCATGGGTCGGGTCAGCCTGGGCGAACGCTTCGAAAATGTGGTCTCGGTCGGATTGGGAGACGCCGGGGCCAGTATCCTCCACCACAAACCGGATCACGCCGGATTGGGGGCTCTCAACCGTGATCAGAGCGCCACCGGTTTCCGTAAACTTGATGGCGTTGCCGGCGAAATTCAGCAGAATCTGTCGCAATCTGCCTTCGTCGGCATGAATCACCGAAAGAGCGGCAGGCACCGCCCAGGCGATTTCCAGGCCTTTTTCCCGTGCTCTGGGCGACAGCAATTCCGAAACGCTGCGCAGTAAGCCTTCGAGATCCGCTCGGCCGGCGTGCAGTTCAACGCGTCCGGCCCCCAGCTTGGCGAAATCGAGCACATCGTTGACCAGGGTCAGCAGGTGCTGACCGCTGTCATGCAACGCCGACACGTAGGTCTTCTGTTCGGCGGTCAGCCGCGTCGACTCCAGCAGACGCGCCATACCCAACACACCGTTTAGCGGGGTTCGGAACTCGTGGCTGAGGGATGCCAGCTGCTCGGCGCTGATCTGGGCGCGGGTCGGGCGGCGCTCAGAAAGGGGGCGTGTCGAAGGTTTTCTCATGGCCCGGGCAACCTAACGGCGAACCGCTTAACGGACGGTCAAACGCTGAGCGTTCGCTGCGACAAAACAACATCTGCGCGCGAATTTCGCCCGTGAAAGTAGACGCGGAGGCAAAGGCGCTGTTTACTGCGGCTACCGACGCCTGTGCGCCGCGAGGACCGGATGAATTCTGTCGAGCTTCTGACCCAGCGCGAACGGGAATGCCTGAGCCTCGTGGATCGGCATTTCAGCTCCAAGCAGATCGCCCGCGAGCTCGGGATGTCGAAGAATTCCGTCGACACCTATTGCGACCGCGCCCGCAAGAAACTGGGCGTTACGGACCGTTACACAGCAGCCAGGCTGCTGCGTGACGCCGCGACCGATCCTGTCCTGATTGCGTCAGGACAGGACACGGTCAGGACAGACACCTCCGCGCAAAGCTGGCTCGATGAGCTGGCGGCAAGGAGAGAGTCCAATGGGTCAGCAACCGAAGTTCGAGAACAGGGCGGTCATCGGTCGGGCGCTGCGTCTGAGGCGCGAGATCGACGACTTCGAAACCCGGTGGCCGACGCTGGCCAAGCGGGAAGAGCTGCTCCCCAACTTCTCCTGGGCGCAGCTGGAGCGACAGCTGGTCGATCTGTCAGCGACACCCGCACAGGCGGACATGGCGAGGCATCTGGTGTCGGCCACCCGCAAACTGGCGCCCTTCAAGCCCGCCGAAATGGTGCTGCGGGAAATTCTCTGCCTGACCTGGGTCTTGCTGGACGAGAACTTCAAGGACGAGCAACCGGTTGGCGCCGCCGAAATGACCTGAGCCCGGCGGTTCGCCTGGGTGCCATCGTCGGCATAGCAGTTGTTACGGCAATCGCGTTTGGCGGGATGCTTGCGGGGCTACACGCCTTAGGTGATTTAGCACAAAATTTACCACAAGTCTGAACCTCCCGGTAACGGGCGACTGCGACACTCCTCCTGCGACATGAACCCGTCGCACGTGGAGAGACCTGATGCTCAAAGAACGTCGTATGGTCGCCGAGCAAGTTGCCGGAGCCCTGTTTGAAGCCGAGGCCGCGATTGATGTCGCCCTCAGCAAAGCCGCCCATCTTGCCGGGGTCATGCCGGCGCTACGCCGACAGGCCGGAGCCTCGGCCCTGATCGGTCAGGACGCCCTGGAACGCGCCAGCCAGGCGATCACCGCACTGGCCGAGGCCCGCCGCGCTATCGTCGAGACCCACAAGGAACTCAGCATCGTCCAGGGCCAGATCGGCCTGGGTGCGATCACCATGGGTGGCGATGGTGGCGAGAAGCCCCCGCCGCAGGCCATCGAGACCGATCGCGTACGCATGCGCGCCCTGCGCATCGCGTCGTAAGTCTTAAAGCCGTTCCTTCGAGCGGCACTGTCTGCCAAAGTGCGGCCCTCGGCATCAACCGGGGGCCGTTGCCTTGCCTGTCTATCAACTTCCCGTCTGGGTATGGCCGACCGCGCTGATGGTGGTCTGCGGCCTCTCGCTGTGGCGCGGTCGTGACGATGAACGCCTGGCGGCAGCGGGCAATCTCGCCAACTGGGCGATTACTCTCGTGGTGTTCAAGTCTCGCAGCATCGAGACCCAGTGGTACGTCATGGCCGTCGATATGGCCTTGCTGGCACTCTACGTCTGGCTGGCGCTGCGCAGCGGGCGGTTCTGGCCGCTGTTCGCCGCGGCCTTCACGCTACTGGTTGTCCTGACCCATCTGGCGCACGCGCTGGATACCGGGGTCAGCGGTTGGGCCTACCTCACGGCGGCGCTGATCTGGAGCTATCTCGCGCTGATCGCCATCGGATACGGGGCCTGGACAGCGCCCTATTATGGCGCGGACACGGCAGACCCAACCGACGCGCCCGGCGCCACCCTGCGATAGATCAAGGCTTCGGCGATGTGGACGCGGCGCACCGGGCCGCCGCCCTCCAGGTCGGCGATGGTGCGGGCAAGCCGAAGCGTCCGCGTCCAGCCCCGCGCCGACAGCCCGCCGGCTTCGGCGGCACGCGACAGCAGGGCCCGGGCGGACGGATCCAGGTCCACGATCGTTTCCAGCCAGTCACCCTCGGCCATGGCGTTCAACACCGCCCCGCCGCTGTCGGCCTCAGCCGCCCGGTCCGCCTGCAGCCGCCGTGCCTCCGTGACCCGAGCCGCCGCCTCGGCCGTGCCCTCTGATGGTGCCGGCAGCGCCAGGTCAGCGGCGGTGACCGGCGGCACTTCGATCTGCAAGTCGATGCGGTCCATCAGTGGGCCAGAGATGCGCCCCTGATAGTCGGTCTGACACCGAGGCGCCCGGCCACAGGCCCCTCGCCCGGCGCCGCCATGCCCGCAACGGCAAGGGTTCATCGCCGCCACCAGCTGGAAGCGGGACGGATAGCGCACGTGCGCGTTGGCGCGCGCCACCACCACCTCGCCGGTCTCCAGCGGTTGACGCAGGCTGTCCAATGCCTGGGTGCCAAACTCCGGCAACTCGTCCAGAAACAGCACGCCGTTGTGGGCCAGGCTAACCTCGCCAGGCTTGGCCTTGTGGCCGCCGCCGGTCAGGGCCGCCATGCTGGCCGAATGGTGGGGGCTGCGGAACGGTCGCGCTCGGGTCAGCTGGCCCCGGGCGATCAGGCCGGCCACCGAATGGATCATGGAGGTCTGCAGCAACTCTTCGGGCGTCAGCGGCGGCAGCAGGCCGGGCAACCGCGCCGCCATCATCGACTTGCCGGACCCGGGCGGCCCGATGAAGCTGAGGTTATGGCCCCCGGCCGCGGCGATTTCCAGCGCCCGCTTGGCGTTCTCCTGGCCCTTCACGTCACGCAGGTCGGGCACGCGGTCGCCGTCCAGCATGGTGCCCGGTTGCGGTGGTGACAGGATCTGGGTGCCGCGAAAATGGTTGACGAGGGCGATCAGCGACGGCGCCGCCAGGATCCGCGTGTCGCCCGCCCAGGCCGCCTCCGGCCCGCAGGCCTCGGGACAGATCAGCCCCAGACCCATCCCACCCGCCGCCACCGCCGCCGGCAGCGCGCCGGTGATGGCCGTGATCCGTCCATCCAGCGCCAGTTCGCCCACCGCCGCCCAGTCGTCGAGCACGTCGGGCGGGATGATCCCCATCGCCGCCATGATCGCCAGCGCGATGGGCAGGTCGTAGTGGCTGCCTTCCTTGGGCAGGTCGGCGGGTGCGAGATTCGCGATGATCCGCTTGGCCGGCAGCGCCAGACCCATGCCGACAAAGGCCGCGCGGACCCGTTCGCGGCTCTCCGACACCGCCTTGTCGCCCATGCCGACCAGAAAGAATTTGGACTCGCCGCGCGTGAACTGGACCTGCACATCGACCCGGACAGCCTCGACGCCACTGAAGGCCAGGGTCACCACGCGCGCCGCCATACCTCAACCCCTTGTATCCAGGCATAAGTTATCCACAAGAGCAGCATGGAAGCGGGCTCAGATCAAGAACAAATAAAGAACTATTGGGGAAAGCGAGACGTTTCCGTGACTTCCACGCGTCTCTTACACAACAACCTAAGCTGTGGCCCGGATGGCTTCAATCCTGGACCACATCACATCGGTGGCATCAACGCCGGTAAACCGCTTCAGCGCCACGGCCCCGGTGGGTGAGGTGACGTTGATTTCGGTCAGGTATTCGCCGATCACGTCGATGCCGACAAAGATCAGCCCGCGGGCTTTCAGCTCCGGGCCGATGGCCGCGCAGATTTCCCGGTCGCGGGCGTTGAGCTCAACCGGTTGGGCCTCGCCGCCCACCGCCAGGTTCGAGCGGATCTGACCCTTGGCCGGCACCCGGTTGATGGCACCCACAGGCTCGCCGTCGATGATCAGAATCCGCTTGTCGCCCTTGGTCACCGACGGCAGGAATTTCTGGACGATGATCGGCTCACGGCCCAGCTCGGCATGCAGTTCCAGCATCGTGTCGAGATTGGGGTCATCGGTCAGGTGACGCGTCACGCCGGACCCACCACGACCGTTCAGAGGCTTCATGACGATGTCGCCATGCCGGGCCCGGAAATCCAGCACCGCCTCGCGGTCCCAGGTGATCAGGGTCGGCGGCTGAAGACCGGGGAACTTGGTGACGAACAGCTTTTCCGGCGCGTTCCTCACCTCGACGGGATTATTCACCACCAGGACTTTTGGGTGCACGACCTCCAGGAAAAACGTGGTGTCGATGTAGTGCATGTCGAACGGTGGGTCCTGGCGCAGCAGGATCACGTCGAACTCGGTCAGCTCCACCTTTCGCGGTTCTCCCAGCGTCGCATGCCCGCCGGCCACCCGCTGCACCGTCACATCGCGACCGCGGGCGAACACCCGGCCCTCGTCCATGGCCAGGGTTTCGGCCAGATAGACGAACAGGGCATGGCCCCGCGCCTGGGCGGTCTCCATCATCAGGAAGGTCGTATCGCCCTCGATGTTGATCCCCTCGATGGGGTCCATCTGGACAGCAACCTTCAGTGACATGTGCGTTCCCCCGGATCTGAGGTGTTGGAAATAGGATGTCCCGGGACAGAGCGCCAGTCGGCTCGAGGGTCTCTGATGTCAGCCGCCTCTCCAGGCGTCCGGAATGTGCTGCGGCAGCCGTCCCGGCGCCAGCGCCAGCAGGTCGAGCCGCACCGTGCAGCCCTTGAGCCCCGGTCGATTGGCGGCCAGTTGCGCGCCGGCCCGCCGCAAACGGTCGCGCTGGTCGAAGCTGACGGCCTCAAGCGCATTTTCAAGCCGGGCGCGGCGCTTGACCTCGACCACCGCCAGCACGTCGCCGCGCTTGGCGACGAGGTCGATCTCGCACACCGGCGTCTTCAGGCGGAAACCCAGAATCCGGTAACCTCGTGCCATCAGCCATATCGCCGCCCAGACCTCGCCGCGATGCCCGGAACGCCTCGCTTCGGCACCCCGCGTCGCGCGGTCGTTCACCGTCTCAGTTCCATGGCGCGCCGATAGAGGTCACGCCGAGACAAACCCAGGGCCCTGGCCACCTCGGCGGCCGCGTCGGCCGGTTTCAGGCGGGTCAGCGCGTCGGCCAGCGCCGCATCGGCGTCCTCTGCCGTGGCCACCGTCTCACGGCCAGGTTCCACCAGGATGACGATCTCACCCTTGGGCGCGTCAAGCCTGGGGTCCGCAGCCAGCGTCGACAGTGACCCCCGAGAGATCGTCTCATAGAGCTTGGTCAGTTCCCGGCAGACCACGGCCTCACGGTCGCCCAGCACGGCGGCCATGTCCGCCAGGCTATCGGCCAACCGTGAGCCGCCCTCATAGAACACCAGCGTCGCGCGAATGCCCGCCAGTTCCGCCAGAAACGTCCGCCGCGCCGCGCTTTTCGGGGGCGGGAACCCGGCGAACAGAAAACGGTCGGTGGGCAGCCCTGCCGCCGATAATCCTGCGACCAGCGCCGACGCGCCGGGGATCGGAAACACGGCATAGCCTTCCGCAGCGGCTTCCCGCACCAGCCGGTAGCCGGGGTCCGAGATCAGCGGCGTGCCGGCGTCACTCACCAGCGCCACGCGCCTTCCGTCGGCCAGGGCGGCCATGGCCTTGGGTCGGGCCCGCTCGGCGGCGTGCTCGTCATGGCGCTCGAGTTTGGCGGATATCCCGTAGGCGTGCAGCAACTTGCCGGTGACGCGAGTGTCCTCACACAGCACCAGGTCGGCCTGGGCCAGCACGTCCAGAGCCCGGAGAGTGATGTCCCGCAGATTGCCGATCGGCGTTGCCACCACATAGAGCCCGGGTGCCAGCGGCGTATCGTTCAGGGCGGGCAAGGGGATCGTGGGTGCCATCGCGGGAGGGTTGGCTGTAGCGACTGCGAAAGGCAAGCGCGCAACCGCGATCAAGCCGAAGGTGTTGCGTAAGGCGACAATGCCGCTGCTTCGTTGGAGTCGAAATGGATCCTGTTCGCAAAGCCCTCTGGTACGTCGAGAGCCGCCTTGGTGAAGACCTCACTCTGGAGGACATCGCCGCCGTGGCGGGTATTTCCCGCTACCAGCTGGTTCGGGCGTTCGGGATGGCCACGGGCCTCTCCGCAATGCGCTTCGTCCGCGGACGTCGCCTCACCGAGGCAGCGCGAGGCCTGGCGGCGGGTGCGCCCGACATCCTCTCGCTTGCGCTCGACGCCGGCTATGGTTCCCACGAAGCGTTCACCCGGGCTTTCCGCGACCAGTTCGGGATCACCCCCGAACAGGCCCGCGCCGAAGGCCATCCCTCTCCCCTCCAGCTTGTGGAGCCTATCATCTTGGACGGTCACCTGAACACAACGCTCGCGCCACCACGCTTCGTGGATAGCCCCGAGTTGTTGCTCGCCGGTTTTTCGGAACACTACAGCTATGAGACCAGCGCCAATATTCCTGCCCAGTGGCAGCGGTTCGGAGCCTGGGCCGACGCGTACGCAGGATCAGGCCCTGGGGCCGCCTATGGCGTGATCTACAACGCCGACGATGAAGGACGGTTCGACTATCTGTCCGGAATCGCCGTCAAGGATTTCACAGGGCTGGCAAATTCTGACGCTCGCCTGCGCATTTCGGCCCAGCGCTACGCGGTGTTTAGTTGCTCGGACCACGTCAGCCAGATCCGGCCCGTCTGCCACGCGATCTGGCGTGAATGGCTCCCGACATCAGGGCTCAAGTCGGTGGATGCGCCCTTCTTCGAGTTCTACCCGGAGGCCTTTGATCCCCTGACCGGGACGGGTGGCTTTGAAGTCTGGCTGCCGGTCCAGTCGTAGGCGCTGTGGCTTTTCAGGCAAGCGCCAGCTCCGTGGTCAGGCGATCCAGCACCCGGCGGCCATTCGCCGTGGCCCTCAGTCGTTCGGCATCGTCAACCAGCAGGCCGAGGTCCACGAGGCTCCGAACCTTCGGGTGGTCGGGCGACAACCCGAGAACGGCAACGTCGGAAAAAGGGATGCCCTCCAGGATTCTCATTCCGCTGATGATGCGTTCTTCTGCGACGTCCTGAATTGAGAGCGGCTCCCGGTTCGCAAGCCCCATCCCCATGGTGGCTACCTGGTTGATGTAGTCGCCGGGACGGTCAGCCGCGACCGTTGCAGTGCGAACGCCGTTCAAGGTCAGCCGCCCATGCGCACCTGGACCCACACCGACATAGTCCTGCCCCTGCCAGTAGACCAGATTGTGCCGCGAGCGGGCCGCCGGACCCCGCGCATGATTGGAAACCTCATAGGCTTCGAACCCCTCGGCCTCCAGGACCGTCTGGGTCGTGTCGTAAAGATCGGCGGCGTGGTCTTCCTCCGGCGTCGCAAATACGCCGCGGCGGATCGCCCGGTCAAAGGCGGTGCCGGTCTCGATGGTCAGTTGGTAGGGCGAGATGTGCTCCGCGCCCAGGGCGATGGCGGCCTTCAGCGCGGCGGCCCAGTCCTGGTGCGTCTGACCGGGCAAGGCATAGATCAGGTCCAGCGACAGGCGTGGAAACAGCCGCGCCGCCACCGCCGCCGCCCGGCGCCCCTGCGCCGCATCGTGATTCCGGCCGAGAAACTTCAGGGCGGTATCGTCCAGCGCCTGCAAGCCCAGCGACAGGCGGGCTACCCCGGCGTCGGCCAGCGCGCCGAAGCGACCCGCCTCGGCGTCCGTGGGGTTGGCCTCCAGGCTGACTTCCATGTAGGCCGAAGGGGTCCAGAGCCGGCGTGCGGTGGTGATGATCTCGGCCACCCATGCCGGATCCATCAGGGATGGCGTGCCGCCGCCGAAGAAGATCGAGACCAGCTCACGCGGACCCGTGAGCGCGGCCTGGGCCTTCAGGTCGTCAACGATCGCGATGGCAAGGCTCGCCGCCTCAACCTCGCGGCCCTTCGCCTTGAAGACATTGAAGTCGCAGTAGGGACAGATCCGCGCGCAATAGGGCCAATGAACATAGACCCCGAGCGGGGGCAGGGCGGTCAAAGCAGGGCGGCTTTCAGCTTCACGAACGCCCGGGCCCGATGGCTCATGCCGTCCTTGGTCAGCGCCGCCATCTCGCCAAATGTCTGGCTATGGCCCCCGGGCACAAAGATCGGATCGTAGCCGAACCCGAGGTCGCCACGCGGCGGGAACGTCAGGGTTCCGTCGATCCGGCCCTCCACCACCACGGCAGGTCCCGCAGGCCAGGCCACGGCCAGTGCGCACGTGAACCAGGCCGACAGATCCGTCGCGGCGGCTTCCTCCAGCCGTGCCTCGACGTTGCGCATGGCCAGGTCGAAGTCCTTCTCCGGCCCGGCCCAGCGGGCGGAATAGATGCCGGGCGCGCCGCCCAGCGCGGTCACGGACAGGCCAGAGTCATCGGCCAGGGCGATCAGACCTGACGCATCCGCGGCGGCGCGTGCCTTCAACAGCGCGTTGCCCACAAAGCTGGTCTCGGTCTCCTCCGGCTCGGGCAGACCCAGCTCCCCCGCTGCGACCAGGACGAACCGCCCCTCGAGGATTTCGGCCAGTTCCCTGGCCTTGCCAGGATTGTGTGTGGCCACCACCAGCCGCGTTCCGGGCTCCAGCGTTAACGCCATTGATTCACGCCTCCTTGACCGAGCCAGGACCATAGCGCCCGCCCGCCATGTTGCATTGCAAAAGTTTAATATCGTTACTCGATGTTCATTTGATCGAAATTCAATGTGGCCGTATTGATAAACACATCGGGGCACGGGGCTCCGAACATTAACTCGCTGCAATGCAGCATGAAACTGGAGCTACCAAAATGTTCTCACCTGTCATGTCTTTCCTCGACAACGTCACCATGGCCTTCGTGATGGTTCTCGCCTCTGCGCCGATCCTGGCCATCGCCGCCAACGCCGCCTTCCTCTAAGCTGCGACCCTGATCATTATGAGGACCGTCCGATCCGCCCCGAGTGTTGGCCAACGCTGACATCGCGGCGGATCCAGACGATTTGAGGGGGAACCGCCGACAATGCGCGCCATGGGCCCAGGCTCGGTTTCGAGCTTCCTGAAAATTATTCTCGACGTCGTTTTCGCCGCCCTGTGGATCGGCATCGCCACCCTGGCGGTCGCGGCGCTCGCCGCGCTGTTGATCAATTTCAATCCTGAACTTGTTGCCCGGATCCGGGTGAACGTCGATGGAGACGTCGGCAAACTGCTGGATAACGGCCCTGGCATCGTCAGCGCAATGACCTCCGCCGTGCTGTATCTGGCCGGCATCCTGACCATCGTCGGCTCGCTGCGCCGGATCTTCCTGACCCTGACGGCTGGCGATCCATTCCATCCAGACAATATAGCCCGCCTGCGCCTGATCGGGCTGATGCTGGCGGCACTCGAACTTGGCCGCTACGCCTTCTGGGCCATCCGGCTGTGGCTCATGCCGGAGATGCAGAAGGTCGAGCCGACACTCAGTCTCACGGCCTGGTTTTCCGTGCTGGTGGTCTTTGTGCTGGCCGAGGTGTTTCGCGAGGGCGCTCGCCTGCGCCGCGAAGCCGAATTGACGATTTAGGGGACGCCCAGCATGCCCATCCGCGTCAGCCTCGACCGCGTCCTGCTCGACCGCCGCATGTCGCTCACGGAACTCGCCGACCGGGTCGGCGTGACCATCGCCAACCTGTCGATCCTGAAAACCGGCAAGGCCCGCGCGGTGCGGTTTTCCACCCTGGCCGCCCTGTGCCGCGAACTGGACTGCCAGCCAGGTGACTTGCTGATCCATGAGCCCGGGCCCGATGACGGCGTTCCGGACGACGGCGAAGACTAGCTTATATTGCAATGCGGCAATTATGCCGCAGTGCAACTGCAAACAACCCCAGACCCGGACAGACTGTCAGGAATCTCAAGCCATTTCCTTGCAATATCTGCTGTTCACGCCTAGATGCGATCCATACTGCACTGCAACATGGAGTGACGCAGATGGTCGCCCTGATCGAAAAATTCCTCGACGCGATGTTCGCCCCCCTGGCCCGCGAACTCGAGCGCCTGCCGGCATCGGCCATGCGCTTCCACGTCTTTTTCTAAAGACCCAACAAATATTGCTCGTCATCCCCGGCCTTGTGCCGGGGATCCATCTGTCGGCGGCAAAGTCGCGGAAGCGGCCCGCGCATCGCGGCCCGCCCCTGGATGCTGCGGCGGCGGGACCATAGATCCCCGGCACAAGGCCGGGGATGACGAGCGAGAGGGTGAGCTTGGCGTCAAAGCTGTGCCGTCGCGCTTGAGCCGTCGTTTTCGGTAGCGCGCAGAGCGTCTGCCTAACCCCCCGTGGCAGCCCGCTGCAGAACGCAGAGTTCGTCGATCCCCTTGCGGGCCAAACCAAACAGCGCGTCAAACTCGGCCTGACTGAAGCCCCGCTTCTCGCCCGTCGCCTGCACCTCGACGATGGCGCCGGATCCGGTCAGCACGAAGTTTGAATCCGCCTCGGCGTTGGAGTCCTCCTCGTAGTCGAGATCCAGCACCGGAACCCCGTTGAAGATGCCGCAGCTGACCGCCGCCACCTGATCCAGGATCGGGTCTTTGGTGATCATTCCCTCGTCCAGCAGGTACTTCGTCGCCAGACGCAGCGCCACCCAGGCCCCGGTGATCGACGCGGTGCGGGTGCCGCCGTCGGCCTGCAGCACGTCGCAGTCCACGGTGATCTGGCGCTCACCCAGGGCCTTCATGTCGCAGACCGCGCGCAAGCTGCGCCCGATCAGGCGCTGGATTTCCTGGGTGCGGCCCGACTGTTTGCCCTGGGCGGCCTCGCGGCGACCCCGGGTGTGTGTGGCGCGGGGCAGCATGCCGTACTCCGCCGTCACCCAGCCCTGACCCTTGCCGCGCAGAAACCCGGGCACGCCCTCTTCCAGGCTGGCGGTCACCAGCACCTTGGTGTGGCCCGCCGTGATCAGGCACGAGCCCTCGGCATAGCGGGT
>JANNFM010000118.1:0-12512 GCA_031379795.1 Alphaproteobacteria bacterium | reverse complement strand
GATGGTGGAGAGGGCAAGCCGCAGGCTCAGAAGATTGGTCAGGCGTCAGGCGTTCGATGCGTGGGGCTCTCCCTCTCCACCCCCCGCTCTTCGGCGGGCGGTCCCCTCTCCCGCTGCGCGGGAAAGGAAAACGGTCACGCCTCCGCCTCAATCGCCTCGATATCCGGGTCCGACAGGCCGAAGTGGTGGCCGATTTCGTGGACCAGGACGTGGGTGACCAGCTCCTCCAGGGTGACGTCGCCGTTCTCGGCCCATTCATCGAGGATCGGGCGTCGGTAGAGGAAGATGCGACTGGGCTCGGGTTCGGCGCCGAAACCGGAGCGTTCGGCCAGGCTGACGCCGGAATAGAGGCCGGTCAGGGCGAAGGGATCGTCGATCCCCAGCTCGGCCAGCACCGCATCATCGGGAAAGTCATCGACCCGGATCACCACCTCCCCGGCCAGCTTGCGGAAGTGTTCGGGGAGCGCCGCAAAGGCGCGCCCGGCGATCTCGGCCAGGTCGTCCAGACTGGGGGCGCGACCGGTTACGGCGTCACTCATCGGGCATCACAATGTGCGGGGCGTCGGGCGGGCGGATTTCGAACAGGCCGATGTCCAGCGGCTGCTGCGGTTTGATCGCCCGCATGGGGGCGCGCGAGATCGCCTGCAGTGTGTCGGGGGCCACATCGCGCTTTGACCGGCGTGCCAGCCGGGCCTGCGGCGCGTCCAGGGGCCGCGCCGCCGTAGCGATCCGCCAGTAGGAGACGCTCAGCCGCCAGATCGTGCGGGGGGCTTTGGGAGCCTGGGGCCATCGGTGGCCGTCAGCATAGGTTGGCACCACGGGCTTCGGACGCTGTGTCCCCTCGGCGATCTGCTCCACCAACCGACAATAGCGATCTTCAGGCCCGGGCGAGGCCCCTGTGCGATCATCATCAAGGCGTCCGGCATAGGCGTCCAGCGCGGCCTCGCGCGTGGCAAAGGCCGGACCCACGGCGTCGGTCGCGAACACCACGGCCTCACCGGCGCGCCGACGGGCCTCGCTTTCACGCGCTGCACGACCCAGCGGTTGGGCGAGCGCCAGCTCGGCATTGGCGGCAACAGGATAGAGGATTGCGGTCATCGCGCGCATTCTCGCTGAAAAACCTTGCCGATAGAACGCCTGCCGTGCGTGCGGGCGATCAAAGCCCGGCCTAAGGTGCGCGGGACTGATTCTCCGGGGCGGCCATGAGCGCGCACGAACTGATGCTGGCGGCGGCGGCGGGTGCGGTGAGCCTGGCGCTTTCCGCTGTCCTGTGGGCTTTGGCCCAACGCCGCGCGGGGGATCGGCGCGTCGCAGCATTGAACGCGCGCATCCATCAGCTGGAGGTGGGCGCGGAGACCGCCCAGGCCTCGGCCGAGGCTTTTGATTCTGCCCTGTTGGCTGTGGAGGATGGCCAGGCGCTGCTGGCGTCCGGCGAGGAAAGCCTGGGTGTCTGCTGTGCCGCGCTGGGGATCCACGACACCGATCCGCAAGGCTTGTTGAATGCGTTGATGCGCGCCGATCCGGATCATGCGCGGCGCCTCCGCGCACTGTTCGAACGCGGCGAGGCCTGCGCTTTCGAGGTCAAGGGCGCTGCGGGGGTCTGCACCGTCGAGGGCCGCGCCGCCGGGGCGCTGGCCTGGCTGCGGATATCTGCGGTGCTGGGCGAGGATCAAGGCCTGCCGACTGCCCCGCGTTTTGCCGCGTTTCTGGATGCGCGCGTCAGTCCGGCGTGGATCGCAGCGGCAGACGGATCGCCGGTCTGGGTCAACGCGGCTTGGCTCAAGGCCGTGGATGCGACAAGTCTGGACGACGCGGCCCGGCGCGGCGTGGCTTTTGACCGGGGTGCCGACACCATTGCCAGCGAGGCGGCCAACCTGGGTCAGCGTCGCGAGGCCACCCGTTGGCTCAGCCTGGAGGGGCGTCGCCGCGCCTTTCACATCGCCGCCCAGCCTCTGGAGGGGGGCGGGGTCGGGGTCTGGACTGATGATCTGACCGAACTTGAGGATGCCCGCGAGGACGCCCGGCGCAACATCGAGGCCCACGACGAAACGCTCAACCGTATCGACGACGCCGTGGTGATCTTCGACCAGTCCAAGCGCCTGAAGTTCCACAACACCGCCTTTGCCGAACTCTGGGGGCTGGAGCCCGCCTGGCTGACCGAGCGCCCGACCCATGGAGAGGTGCTGGACCGCCTGCGCCAGCGCCGCCGCATTCCCGAGACCGCCGACTACGCCAAGTGGAAGGCCGCCGAACTTGGCCACTACGAACAGCTGGAAGCTGCGCCCGACGACATGTGGAGCACCCCGGACGGCAAGACCCTGCGCGTGGCGCGCCAGCCGCACCCTATGGGCGGCATGCTGTTGCTGTTCTCCGACATCACTGGCGAGCTCAGGATGAAGGCCCAGTACAATGCTCTCATCCAGGTTCAGCAGGCCACGCTCGACAAACTGTCAGACGCCGTCGCCGTATTCGGCTCGGACGGTCGCCTCCGGCTGCACAACGAAAGTTTCGAAAAATTCTGGAACATCACCCCGCTGCAACTTGAGGCCGCCGGCGATTTCGAGGGCGTCGTCGACCTCTGCATCCACAAACTGCACGACATGGTGTTCTGGAAAGAGCTGAAAGGCCGCGTTGCGGACCCCGACCCCTCGGCGCGCATGCCGATTACCGGCGAAGCCCAGACCTCCGACGACCGCACCGTGGAGTACCGCTCACGGCCCCTGCCGGATGGGGCCACACTGATCGCCTTCACCGACGTCACCGACGCGCGGCGCCTTGAAAGCGCGCTGGCCGACCGCGAGCAGGCGCTCAGCGAGGCCGAGCGGCTGAAACGGGATTTCGTCGGCAACGTCTCCTACGAGTTGCGTACTCCGCTCACCACCATCATCGGCTACTCGGAATTGCTGGAAAATGCCGGCGACGCGCTGCCGGAACGCGCACGAGGCCACGCGGCGTCGGTGAAAGCGGCGGCCACCCAGTTGGCGCGGTCCATCGACGACGTACTGGACATGGCCCAGATCGACGCCGACGAAATGGCGCTGACGCTGACCGAGGTCGACGTCGCCGAACTCCTGACCGAGGTGGTGGGTCGCTGGCGGGAGGAAACGGCCTCCGGCACGATCACCTTTGTACTCAGGCGGGCCGATGATGTGGGCACGATCCGCGGTGACCGCCGGCGACTGTCGCAAGTGCTGGACCACCTGATCGAGAATGCCCTTGCCCAGACCCCGGCCGGTGGCACCATCACTGTGGCGGCGCGCAAGACGTCCGGTGAGGTCCAGCTACAGGTCTCCGACACAGGGCGCGGCATTCCGTTCCACGTTCAGGCTCACATCTTTGACCGGTTCATTGGCCGGGAGCGCGGCGGGCCGGGCCTGGGCCTTGCGCTGGTCAAGGCGCTCACCGAGTTACACGGCGGCTGGGTGGCGCTGCAGAGCGAGCCGGGTGCAGGCGCGACCTTCACCTGTCATCTGCCGGAAGTGGCCCAGACCGTCAGCCAACCCAAGCTTGGCTTTGGCCAAGCTTAGCGAGACCTACAGGACGAGGACAAACGATGCGGATCATCAGCCTTGCGACAGCCCTGGTGTTGGGACTGAGCGTCCCGGCCGCCGCCCAGGATCGCGCATTAAACTTGCTGAAAGACCTTACCGAGGCGGCGGGTCCGCCCGGTTTTGAGGAACCCGTGCGCAAGATCATGGTCGAGCAGATGCGGTCCTTCGCCGAGAGCATCACCTACGACGGATTGGGGTCGGTGATCGCGACCCAGGGCAAGAGCGGCCCGCGCATCATGGTCGACGCCCACATGGACGAGCTGGGCGGTATGGTTCGCCGCACCACGCCTGACGGCTACATCACCATGCAGATGCTGGGTGGATGGCTGGATCAGGCGCTGATCGGCCAGCGCTGGATCATCATTGGCTCCAAAGGGCCGGTCCGGGCCGTCACCGGCGTGCGCGACATCCATGTCGTCTCGCCGGAAGAACGCACCAAGGTGTTTCCGCGCGAGAGTGTTTTTCTGGACGTTGGTGCGGCTACAGCGGCCGAGGTCGCAGCGATGGGGGTTTCGCCCGGCGATCCCGTCGTGCCGGACTCGCCCTTCGTGATCCTCAACGGGACGCAGAACTATATGGGCAAGGCCTGGGACGACCGGATCGGCTGCGCGGTACTGATCGAGGCCATGCGGCGGCTGAAGGGGACCGGTCACCCCAACCAGATCTTCTATGTGGCCACCGTCCAGGAGGAGATCGGCCTGCGAGGCGCCGAGGCGGCCTCTGCCCTGGTGCGACCCGACATTGGCATCGCCATCGAGGCGGGCGTAGTCGGCGATGTGCCCGGCGCACGGCCAGAGGAATCCCAGGCGACGCTGGGTGGCGGGCCGGGCCTCTTTCTTTACGATTCCAGTGCGCTGCCGAACCGCAAACTGGTGGCACTTGTCAAGGACACGGCCCGCGCCAAGGGCCTGCCGCTACAGTTAGACCTGATCCAGGGCTACGGCGACGATTCCGCCGAAATCCAGCGCAGCAATGGCGGCGTGCCCACTGTCAACCTCGTGGTGCCGACCCGCTATACGCACGTCCACACGGGCATCATCAACCGCCGGGACTTCGACCAGACGGTCGATCTTGTGGTGGCCCTGCTGCAGCGGCTGGACGCCGACACCGTCAAGGAGCTCCGCAACTTCGCGCCCTGATGCGTCTCAGATCGCGGTATAACCGCCGTCGATGACCAGTTCGGCGCCGGTCATGAAGCTGCTCTCATCGGAGGCCAGGAACACGATCCCGTCGGCGATCTCGCGTGCCACGCCCAGTCGCCCCATGGGGTGGCGTGAGATGATCCCGTCGCGCCGCGCGTTGCCGTCATCGGCGGCGTGCAGCATGTTCAGAACCATCGGCGTTTCGATGAAGCCCGGATGCACCGAATTGACCCGCACACCCAGCGGTGCGAGCTCCAGCGCCGTGGCCTTGGTCAGCATCAACACCCCGCCCTTCGACGCGCAATAGGCGGGTCCCCCCGCCACGCCGACCTTCCCCAGGATCGAGGACAGATTGATGATCGAGCCGCGCCCGGCCTCGACCATGGACGGCGCGACCGCCTTCATGCCCAGGAACGTGCCGTCCAGGTTGATGGAAATCATGTTGCGCCACGCTTCGAACGTCACCTCCAGCAGGGGGCCGCCACCGCCGGAAATTCCCGCGCTGTTGACCAGCACATCAAGGCGGCCAAACCGCGTCAGCGTCGAGCGCACGACCTCACCCCAGCGGGCTTCGTCGGTCACATCCTGCGCCATGAAGATGGCAGTGTGGCCTTCCGCCAGGATCTCGTCAGCCACCGCCTGACCGGCTTCTGCGATCATATCGGTCAGCACGATGGTCGCGCCCTCACGCGCCAGCCGCCGGGCGCTCTCCGCCCCGAGCCCTGATGCCCCGCCGGTGATCAACGCCACCTTGCCCTGAACGCGTCCTGCCATGGTCCGACTCCCGCACGTTTGTTGTTGAGGCGACCCTAGACGTAGGGCGGGGCCGGAACCACACGCGCTTCGCGGCGGGCGACGATTTTGTGGTTGATTATAGTTTAGTACTAAATGATATTGCGTCCTGAGGACGGACCGCCATTGTGGCGGACCCGCCGTGGCCATAGGAGCCAGACGCATCATGCGCCCGATCTATCTCGCAGGGGCCGCCTTGCTCGCCTTCCAGGCGTTCGGGATCTTCATTCCGATCAGTGTGCTCGGCACCGCCATCGACTGGCCGTCCAGCCTCGGGCTGCCGCCGGATCAGGTCCTGCCCTTGATCCAGGCGCAGGAGCCTGCGGTGCGGTTGGGCTACGGTGTCTACCTCGCCTGGTCCCTGACCTTCGCCGCCAGCGCCGCCCTGATCGTTGGCCTGGCCCGTGGCGACAAGCCCATGAGTGCCCTCTCGACCCTGGCGATCGGTCTCGGCGTCGCCTCGGCCCTGGCCCGCGCCATTGGCATCGTCCGCTGGCTGACCGGCTCCAACGCGCTGGCCGACGCCTGGGCCACGGCGCCGGCCGGATCGACCGAACGTATCGCCATCGAGACCACCCAACTGGCGCTGAATGCCTACGGCGGATCCGTCGGCGAGGATCTGGGTGTCTCGGCTTTCGCCGCGCTGTGGCTGGTTTTCGCTGGCGCTGTGATCCTCAAGGACAAGGGTTTGCCGCCCTGGCTCGGCTGGACCACTTACCCGGCCGCCGTCGTCGTGGCCTTGCCCGCCGCCGAACTCTTTGGACTGACCTCACCCGTCGGCGTGGCGATCGCCTCGACCGCAATGCAGCTCTGGTTTGCCGCGGCGGCTGTCGCCCTGGCGCTGCGGGGACTGCAGCGCGGATAGACCGCTAAGGCGCCGCTGCTGCGTGGTGCAACTCCAGCCCGACGGCGTGGTTGCGGGGGAACCCCTTCCACGTCGCGCCGGGGCCACCGGGACTGATCGCGGCATAGTTCGTCGCCCCGCCGGTTGGCCATTTGGTGGCGTTGGAGAACGGCGTATCGGTGGCCAGATAAGTCAGACGGCTCGCATCGCCCTTCACCCAATAGTCCAGGAAGGCGGTGATCATGTGCTGCTGGATCGCCGCCGTGCGCGCCTTGCTCCACACCGGGTCCTCGAACCAGTCCTGGTCCCAGATCTGGCTGCGCATCTCTTCGGGCGCGCCGTTCATGCCGATGTTGTGGCCGCCGTTCTGGAACACCAGCAGATAGCGGTCGGCGCGCACCGCCTGCTCATAGATCGTGCGTACCCCGTCGGCGAAGCCCACCGTGCGGTCCCGGTCGCCGCCGATCACCAGCAGGGGGGTCCTGAGCGCGGCCAGACCCTCCTGGCCCCAGGCCCTGAAGCCGGATCCGCCGCCCGCCGGCGCCATCACCGCCACGGCCTTAAGCCCGGGAATGGCAATGTCGCCCGCGTTGGGCCCGCCGCGCAGATAGGGCTTCATCAGACCGCCCGGCACGCCAATCGCGGCGCGCCCTGTGGGGTCCAGGCTGGCCCCGGCGACTGTGAGGGATCCATAGCCGCCCATGGAATAGCCGATCACCGCCACCCGATCCGGGTCAACACCGGGCAAGGTCCCGGCGCGGGCCTGGGCCAGCAGGGTGCGGGCCACGAAGCTGATGTCCAGCGGACGCCTGAGTAGCGGCTGGCCCGCCTTTGAGGGGTCGCTGATGTCGGGATCGCGGTGATGGATCGCGGCGACCACATAGCCCTTGGACGCCAGGTTCTCGGTCAGCCAGGTCATGGCCGCCGGCGTGCCGCTGTAGCCGTGCGACACGATCACCAGCGGATAGCGGCCGGTGACCGGTGCCGCACCGCGTACGGCAATGCCGTCGACGGTAAAGGCTGCGGGTTTCCGTGGCGGTTCGCTGGGCAACAGATCAGCATAGGTGACCGTCCGGGCACCCTGACGAACCGTCGCCGGATACCAGATGTCCACGGGCAGGGTGCGCCCATTGGCTGCTGCGTACATGGTGGGGTCCGTCAGGACGATGGATCTCAGCCCCACGCCATAGGGTCCCAGGCGCGCCAGTTCCGGCGCGTCGATGGCCGGGTGACTTAGAGGTTGAGCCATCGCGCCGCCGACGATTCCGACGGCCAGGGCGAGCCCGATCCAGACTTTCAACATGCTACGCTTTCCAGGGCTTTGAATTCGAAGAATCGCGATCGGACGGTCAAATCGCCGCCAGCGTGCGCTCGATGAGCCAGTAGGTCGAGAGTCCGCCGATGGCATAGGCCGGCAACCGGGCGCTCCAGGCTGGCGGCGTCCAGTGGATCTGATGCTTGAACATTCGCCAAACCTGCTGAACCAGCAACACGGCCGCGATGAACAGCAACTGCCCAACCTCGACGCCGACATTGAACAATAGCAATGCCTGCGGTGCGGCCCCCTTCGGCAAGCCGATGTCGGCCAGCACGCCGGCGAAGGCCATGCCGTGGAGCAATCCGAACAGGAAGGCGATCAGCCATGGCCGGCGTTGCGCCAGCGTCGGGGCGCTGCGGCCCAGGGTCGCCAGCTCGACGGCGACGAACAGAATGCTGAGCGCCACCATGGCTTCAATCGCTGCAGAGGGAAACTGCAGATACCCCAGGGCGGCCAGTGCCAGGGTGATGCTGTGGGCCACCGTAAAGGCGGTGACCGTCTTCACCAGCTGCCAGCGCGGTCCGATCAGCAGCAGCAGGCCCAGGACGAACAGCAGGTGGTCAAAGCCAGTGAGAATGTGCTCCACGCCGAGCTTCAGATAGCCCGGCATGGCGATGCCCTGAGCCGGCGAGAGGTCCAGCCGGACGGTGGGGGCGGACGGTCGCACGACCATGTCAAGCGAACGGCCCTCAGGTGCCGTAACCCGCACCAGCACGTCGGTGACACTATGTTCCAGGCCCTCGATTCTGAGTGTCTGTCCGTCCAGCGGCGGCCCGTTCGTGACCCGCCAGACACGGGTCATGTAACCGGGCGCCACCTGTTCCACGGCCGGCGGTTGTTCGAGTGCGCCGCTCGAGAGGTGAGGGATCAGCCGTAGCGCCATGTCGCCCACCACGGGACGTTTCCACGTCACTTCGTAGTCGCCGGCCGCGGTCGCGACGATCTGCACGAGCGCGGGGCGCACCTCATGGGCCGTCGCCGTTGTCCAGCCGAACCAGAGGATCAGAACGGCCAGCCAGGCGGTTAGCCTCATTGCGGCAGACCTGCGATCTCGACGCGGTATTTCTTTCGCAGGCCCTGACGGAAGGCACGGTTCTTGATCTGCCGCTGCTCGGCCATCCAGGCATCCAGAACCTCGGCTCGTACAGCAGCCAACGGCAGGGTCTCCGACGACAGACGGGACTGCACCTGGATCAGGTGCACGCCATAGGGCGAGGTAACCGGTCCGATCCAGGCTCCCATCGGTGCCTCGGTCGCGGCCTTCGTGAAGTCCGGCCCATAGTCGCGGGTCAGATCGGCGACGGCGATGTCGGCATAGGCCAGTGGCAGCATTGCAGGGTCGCCGCCGGCGGGTTGTCCGGCCTTGAGCTTGACCAGCGCCTCGGCCGCCGCGACCGGCGGACTGGTCCCGATCCGGTCCTGACTGAAATAGACGTGACGCAGGGCCAGCCTCGCGGGCGTGGCCCAGCGGGTCTGGTTTGCGTCGTAGTACCGTTTCAGCGCGGCCTCGCTGGGGGACGGGATCGTGCGGACATCCTCACTGGCGAAGGCCATTTTCTGGGCCAGTCGCCGACGGATGATCATGTCGTCCTTGTCCAGACCCAGGCGGATCGCCTCGCGTGCCATCAGTTCCTCATCCACGCGTTCCTGGATGATCGACGACAGTTCCGCCCGCGTCGGCGCGCGCTGGGTCTGCATTTCCCAATAGGCGGCCAACTGCTCAAGGTCGCGCGCCTCGAGACGAACGGTCGGACGGTTCAGACCCCCGGCCAGGGATATTCCGCCGAACAGGACGGCGCCGATCACCAGGAAGTGGACCAGTGGCTCCCGCAGCAGCCGCTTCAGTAACGCAGGGCGAGAGCCAACCGGATCGGGTGCCATAGGTTGGAATTCAGGCCTTCGGCTCAAACCAGATCGGCGACGACCAGGCGCGCTCCATCACCGTCGGCAGCAGTTTCGGGTTGCGCGCAACCCCGGCCCGCAGCGCATCCCAGGTCGACCAGCGGCAGGAGGGGTTCTCCAGCACCCGGACATAGTAGAACGCCCGCTGTTTCGGATTGAACGAGGGGTCGCTCCACACGGTGCGCAGCTCGGCGTCGCCCTTGAAGCGGTCGGGCTGGCAGGTCTTGAGATCGACCGCAGCCCCGTTGCTTGGGCAGCGCGAGGTTTTCGGATCAACCTTGCCGCCGTCGGCGCAGGCCACGTCGAAGACCTGTTCCTTGGCCACGCCGTTCTCGATCCAGCCCTTCACCACTTGGGCCCGCTGCAGGAAGCCGGAACTCGGATCGCGCACCGCCCAGACCAGGAACTTCGGCGCCTTGTTCGCGGCCGGCAACAGGTCGCCGCCCATGGGCACGCCGTGGGCATAGGCCTGACGCATTGTGTCGGTTCGGGTCAGCAAGTCGGCGGGGAAGTCATAGCCGGCGAAGAACCGAACCTTGATGCGCGGTCCAGAGGTGGCGAAGGTCTCCTTCCGGCGCATGGCCGCATAGATGGCGTCGCGGCTGTTCTCTTCCGCCCAGACGCCGGCCAGACCCGAGGCGCCCCAACTCTGGAAACGGCCGCCGGCCTTGGCGGGATCCGTGCCTTCCCAGTCGGCGGCCTTGTTCGGAGGCACCGAGCCGCGAAGTTCCGGCGTGCCGTCGTTGCGGCCCGTCTTGCTGAAATAATTGGGCTCCTCGACGCTGCCGGGCGCAGCGTTGTGCGTATCGGACGCGCCGATCAAGCCGAACTTGAAGGGGTTAAAGCCCTTGGTCTGGCGCAGGACGATGCCGTCCTCCAGCGCGCGCCGCACATAGCCACCCTGAAACTTGGTGATCTGGACGTCCGAGCCGATCCGGCTCTCCATGATCTCGAAGTTGGACCATTCGTCATTGGGCGACAGCGAGGGGTGGGTTTCCGAGGTTCCCTTGATCTGGGTCATTTCGACCAGCGGCTCGTTGCGCATCCGAAGGTCGGAATAGGCCTTGTCCAACGGCTTGCCGTTCAGGCGAACGCTGTCGAACATCAGGCCGTCTGAGCCGTTGGAATTGTGCGGGATGGCCAGAGCCTCGATGCCTTTGGTCCGCCAGCCATCCATGGTGCGCCACAGATCCTCCGGGTCCTTGGACATGTTCGAGTGGTACGGAAATTCAGCGACCTTCGAGCCTTTGAAGATCACGTTGCGGTGCAGGTTCCGTCCATCCGGCGCGGAGGTGTATTCATACCCCACGAAGGTGGTGAACCGCCCCGGTGCGTTGTGGCGCGCCGCGGCGTCGCGGATCTCGTTCCAGGCCTTGGAAATGATCGCCGGAGAATCGAATTCCTTGGGCAGGGAGTTGTTGCGGAAACCGGTGACCACGCGGGTGAATGCCTCGCGGATCGACTTGGGGTCCGGGCTGAACAGACCCTGGGTGATCGGCAGCTTCGAGAGCGGACTGTTGGGGTCAGCAGACTCCCGGATGGCGCCAATATATTCCGCGTGATCGGTGACCGCCACGAAGTCCAGCGGCCCTCCGGCCAGGCGAACGTCGTAACCCTGGGCATGACCAATCGTCTCGCCCTTGGCGAAGCGGTAGGCGTCGTCCGGCGTGCGGCGGACGTTGAAGATATAGGCGTCGAACGAGAGCTGGGTGTGGACGTGCAGGTCGCCGAAGTAGGCGTTCCGATCGGCGCTGTAGCCGGGCAGGCGCGCTGGCACCGTGGCCGCGGTAGCCTTGGCCGGCGCGGTCGCGCCGCCGGGCGCTGCGGCCTTGGGTTTTGACATCGTCTGCGCGCCGATCGCGGCGCCGGCGACCAGGATACCGACCGCAACGGCGGGCGCCACATAACGCAGGGCCGTCAGTTTCGCGTCGTTCATATCGTTTTCCCCTCTGGTCGCTCTGGTTCTTCAGGCCGTCGGTTCGAACCAGATCGGCGACGACCAGGCCCGCTCCATGACGGTTTGCTGCAGCTTCGGATTGGGCGGCGTGCCGTTGCGCAGCGCTTCCCAGGTCGACCAGCGGCAGGACGGATTTTCCAGAACCCGCACATAATAGAAGGCCCGCTGCTTCGGATCAAAGGTCGGATCCGACCAGACGGTCCGCAGCTCGACGTCGCCCTTGAAGCGGTCCGGCTGGCAGGTCTTCATGTCCACGGAGGCCCCGTTGGAGGGGCAACGTCCATTGGCCGTATCCAGCTTCAGTCCGTCAGAACAAGCCACGTCAAAAACCCGCTCCTTGGCGGCGCCGTTCTCGATCCAGCCTTTCACGACCTGCGCCCGCTGGAGATAGCCCGACCGCGGATCGCGCACCGCCCAGACCAGGAATTTCGGCGCCCGGCCTTTCGCCGCCAGCAGATCGCCACCCATCGGCACGCCGTGGGCGTAGGCCTGACGAACCGTGTCGGTGCGGGTCAGCAGGTCGGCGGGAAAGTCGTATCCGGCAAAGAACCGCACCTTCATCCGCGGCCCCGAGGTCGCGAAGGTCTCCTTGCGCCGCATGGCCGCATAGATAGCTGCGCGGCTGTTCTCCTCCGCCCAGACCGCGGCCAGACCCGAGGCGCCCCAGGTCTGGAACACCGGTCGCGCCGGCGCGCCGGGCGCATAGGCGTCATCCCAGGTTTTCGCACCCTTTGGCGGGATCGATCCACGAAGTTCCGACATGCCGTCGCGCCTGGCCGTCTTGCTGAAATAGTTGGGCTCCTCGACGCTGCCGGGCGCGGCGTTGTGAGTGTCGGAGGACCCGATGAACCCGAATTTGAACGGATTGAAGCCCTTGGTCTGACGCAGCAGGATGCCATCGCTCAGCGCGCGGCGAACATAGCTTCCGGCGAACCGGGTCACGTCCTTGTCCGACCCGATGTATTTTTCCATGATCTCGAAATTGGCCCACTCGTCGTTGGTCGAC
>JANNFM010000071.1:0-6628 GCA_031379795.1 Alphaproteobacteria bacterium | reverse complement strand
GTCATCTCGGCTTCCAGCGCGGCCGCCTCCGGTGCGGAGACCTCCGGTTCAGCCACCGGTTCCGGCGTCAGCTGGCGAGCCAGCGTTGGCTCCATCGGGGCCTCCGAGGCGCCCAGATCAACGCCCGACGCCGACTGACCGGCAGCCAGTCCGTCCAGAACCGAATCGGCCAGCAGGTCGCAAGAGAGCTGGATGGCGCGCGCGGCGTCATCGTTGCCGGGGATCGGGAAGGTGATGCCGTCCGGGTTGCAGTTGGTGTCCAGGATCGCAATGACCGGGATGTTCAGCTTGCGGGCTTCCAGGATCGCGATGGCTTCCTTGTTGGTGTCGATCACGAACATCAGGTCGGGAATGCCGCCCATGTCCTTGATCCCGCCAAGGCTCAGCTCCAGCTTGTCGCGCTCGCGCGTCAGCTTCAGCACTTCTTTCTTCTGACGGCCCGACGTCTCGCCGCCCTCCAGCAAGCCTTCCAGCTCACGAAGACGCGCGATGGAGCCCGAAACCGTGCGCCAGTTGGTGAGCGTGCCGCCCAGCCAGCGGTGGTTCACATAGTATTGCGCACAGCGCTTGGCCGCCGTGGCGATCGGATCCGAGGCCTGACGCTTGGTGCCCACGAACAGCACGCGACCGCCGCCGGCGGCGACTTCACGCACCTTCACCAGGGCCTGGTGCAACAGCGGGATCGACTGCGACAGATCGATGATGTGGATGTTGGAGCGCGAGCCAAAGATGAACTTGTCCATCTTCGGGTTCCACCGGTGCGTCTGGTGGCCAAAGTGCGCGCCGGCTTCCAGGAGCTGGCGCATAGAGAAATCGGGCAGAGCCATAGTCTGTGTCTCGTCTTTCTTCCGGTTGAACCTCCGCAGGCAAACCCTCTCGAAAGAGGACCGGAACGGTCAGGACGGGATGTCTCCCCGACGCAACCGCACGCCTACGTGTGGATTGAAGCGGCGCATGTAGGGCGAAACGGTCGAGAAATCAACCACGCCTTTCCCTCCCCTTCGTAGGGACGGTGGACCGGGCGAATCCCCGGACGGGTGGAGAGACCACGATCTGGCGCGAAGCCCGGTCGCGAGTTTCGCGCCGTGCAGACCTAGATATCCTCGATAAACACCACGCCGGGTGACATCTTCAGCGCCCCGCGCACCGAACCATCCAGCGTGAACCGACCGGGCAGTTTCATCTCCACCTCGCGGCCGCCCTCCAGGCCTGCCACCAGCACCACTTCGCCGCCACGGGGATTGGCGACGCCCAGCAGGCGCCGTTTCAGCACCTCGATCTCGGCGCTGCGTGGCGTCACATGCACCCGCAAACCCGCCACCACATTCTCGATGGCCTTTTCGACCGGCTCCACATCATCGCCGAAGAACCGCACTTCGCCGTCCGCCGCCTTGGCGCGGACCTTCAGCGACACCGCCTTGCCGGGCTCCAGCAGGTCGCGGAACTTCTTCAGCGACTCCGGCGGAAACAGCACCTCGTATTCGCCCGTCGGATCCGACAGGGTGACGAAGGCGAACTTCTCCCCCGAGCGGCCCGGTCGCTCCTGCTTGCGGCGGATCACCCCGGCCATCCTCAGCGCCTCGGCGCCGCCCAGTGCCTTGGCGATGGCATCCGTCAGCAGATCAGTGCGTTTGCGGCGCAGGGCATCGACCATGTCGTCCAGGGGATGGCCCGACAGATAGAAGCCCACCGCGGCCAGTTCCTCGTCCAGCCGCTCCACCGGGCTCCAGGGATCGGCCTGGGTAATCCTGGGACGATGGCCGCCGCTCAGGTCTTCCCCGAACAGGCTGACCTTGCCCTCTGCCCGGTCTGACGCCAGCGCCTGGCCGTGGCCCACCAGCGCCTCACTCGACTTCATCAGTTCCGCGCGACTGGGGTGGATTGCGTCAAACGCCCCGGCCCGCGCCAGCGTCTCGAACGTCCGCCTGTTGACCTGCCGGGGATCAACCCGCTCCACAAAGTCGAAAATATCGCGGAACGGTCCGCCTTCGCGGCGCACGTTCACCACGTGCTCCATGGCCTGCAGACCGACGTTGCGGATGGCCCCCAGTGCGTACAGCACCTCGCCGTCGGCCACGTCGAAGTCACCGGACGACCGGTTCACGCAAGGCGGACGGATCGTCACGCCGAAGCGTTTGGCGTCCTGATAAAACACCGCCAGCTTGTCGGTGTTGGCCATATCCAGGCTCATCGACGCGGCGAAGAACTCCACCGGCGTATTGGCCTTCAGCCAGGCCGTTTGATAGGCGATCAGCGCATAGGGCGCAGCGTGCGACTTGTTGAATCCATAGCCGGAGAACTTCTCCATCAGGCCGAACAGGACGTCGGCGATGGCCTTGTCGACCCCGCGCTCGGCGGCCCCGGAGGCGAACCGCGTCCGCTGCTGGTCCATCTCCTCCTTCTTCTTCTTGCCCATGGCGCGGCGCAGCAGATCGGCCTCGCCCAGCGAATAACCCGCCATGATCCGGGCGATCTGCATCACCTGTTCCTGGTAGACGATCACGCCATAGGTCGGGGTCAGCACCTGCTCCAGCAGCGGATGATAGAAGTCGAGCGCGCGCCGCCCCATCTTCACATCGACATAGGACGGGATCGATTCCATCGGACCCGGTCGATAGAGCGAGATCAGCGCCGTGCACTCTTCCAGCGACGTCGGTCTCAGTTGCCGCAGGGTATCGCGCATCCCCTGCCCTTCCATCTGGAACACACCCACGGTCTTGGCCTCGGCCATGATCTCGTAGGCGGCGGGGTCGTCCAGCGACAGCGCCTCCAGGTCGAACGCCGCCCCGCGCCGCTCCAGATGCTTCATCGCGCGGCGAATGACGGTCAGAGTCTTCAGGCCCAGGAAGTCGAACTTCACCAGCCCGGCGCTCTCCACCCACTTCATGTTGAACTGGGTGGCCGGCAGTTCGGAGCGCGGGTCGCGGTACAGCGGCGACAGCTGCGTCAGCGGTCGGTCCGAGATCACCACACCGGCGGCATGGGTCGAGGCGTTGCGGTACAGGCCCTCCAGCTGCAGCGCGATGTCCAGCAGCCGCGCGACCGCCTCATCCTCGTCGCGGGCCTGTCGCAGGCGTGGCTCGATTTCGATGGCCTGGGCCAGGGTCACCGGATTGGCTGGATTGGCCGGGACCATCTTGGCCAGCCGGTCCACCTGGCCCAGCGGGAGTTGCAACACCCGGCCCACATCGCGCAGCACGGCGCGCGCCTGCAGCGTGCCGAAGGTAATGATCTGGGCCACCCGGTCGCGGCCATACCTCTGCTGCACGTACGAGATCACCTCGTCGCGGCGGTCCTGGCAGAAGTCGATATCGAAGTCGGGCATCGACACCCGCTCCGGATTCAGGAACCGCTCGAAGATCAGGCCGTACCGCAGCGGGTCCAGACCGGTAATCAGCAATACCCAGGCCGTCAGCGAGCCCGCGCCCGAGCCCCGTCCCGGCCCCACCGGAATATCGTGCGCTACCGCCCACTTCATGAAGTCCGAGACGATCAGGAAATAGCCGCAAAAGCCCATCTGGATGATGACCTTCAGTTCCGCCTCAAGCCGGGCCTCATAGTCGGCGGGCGGAAAGGCCGTGGCCTGGCCCTTGGCGATCCGCGAGCGCAAACCCTCACGCGCCTGAAACGCCAGTTCTTCGGCCTCGGTCCGCCCCTCGCTGGTGGGGAAGCTGGGCAGGATCGGGTCACGCTTGGCCACCGTGAACGCGCAGCGACGCGCGATATCCACGGTGTTGTCGCAGGCCTCCGGCAGGTCGGCGAACAGCGCCCGCATTTCAGCCACCGACTTGAAGCCGTGCTCGGCGGTCACGCGCCGCCGGTCATCCTGCCCCACGAACGCGCCGTCCGAAATACACAGCAGCACATCGTGCGCCTGATGGGTCTGGGCGTTCTTGAAATAGACGTCATTGGTGGCGACCAGGGCCACGTCATGGGCATAGGCAAAGGCCACCAGCTCCGGCTCGGCCAGCGCCTCGGCCGGCATCTCGTGGCGTTGCAGTTCCACATAGAACCGGTCGCCGAACACGCGGGCCATCTCGGCCAGGGCCGCCCGCCCCAGGTCCGGCTTACCCGCGGCAAACAGCGGATCAATCGGCCCATCGGGGCCACCGGACAACAGGATCAGTCCCTCGGCGTGCGCACAGACCTTGGCCCAGGGCACATGCGGGTCTTCACTGCCGTCGCTGTCCAGATAGGCCATCGACGAGAGCTCGGAGAGATTGAGGTAACCTGCCTGGCTTTGCGCCAGCAACACGACCGTCGGAGTCTTGGCCCAACGATCACCCAGCGCCCCGCCAATCCCGGTGACCGGCAGCGCGCAGCCGATGATGGGCTGAACCCCCTCGCCCTTGGTCGCCACCGAGAATTCCAGCGCCCCGAACAGATTGGCCCGGTCCGCAATCGCCACCGCAGGCATCGCGTCAGCCTTGGCCAGCCCGCCGATCTTGTCAGCCTTGATGGCGCCTTCCAGCAGCGAATAGGCGGAGCGAACCCGCAGATGGACGAAACCCTTGCCGTCGCCCGTCACGCTCGCCACCTCTCCCATGCGCATGGCGTCAGCCCATCAGACCGGCCACCGTGCAGACCATCCAGACAAAACTCGCCACCGACGCAAAAGCCAGTGATTCCCGGGCCAGACGAACCATCGCGAACATCCTCCTGTTGAGCGCCTGTGGGTAACCCGTGGACGCGTTCCGTTTTTGTTCATAGTCCCCTTTTGTTCCCGTCGTCAAGAGGCCGAGGATTGTGGCGCTCGGCGGTCGAGGGCCCCTCCCCCTGAACCGACATTTATTACGTCCGCTCAGGGGGCGAGAGCCTGGCGCCGCCGCCGGCTTCGGCCTTGCACGCGCTGCGGGGGTCGCTAGGTTCAACGTCAAGACCAGAGGCGGAGGCACCCGCCGGGGACGCAGGAGACTATCTTGACCACAGGCACAGTTCCGGCGGGCGAAATCCCGGCCGGCGGACAGGATTTCGGAACGCCAAGATACCGGCTCTATGTGCTGATCGTCCTGACGGTGGTCTACACCCTCAACTTCATCGACAGGAACCTGCTGGGCGTCGTCTCGCAACCGATCATCGACCAGTTCGGGCTGTCAGACACCCAGTACGGCTTCCTGACCGGACCGCCCTTCGCCCTGTTCTACGCCTTCATGGGTGTGCCGATCGCCATGGCAGCGGACCGCTACAATCGCGTGGCGATTATTTCCATCTGCATTGCGATCTGGTCGCTGATGACCGCCTTGTGCGGCTTTGCCTCCGGGTTTCTCTTTCTGTTGCTCTGCCGGGTCGGCGTGGCGATCGGCGAGGCCGGCAGCACACCCCCGTCGAACTCCCTGATCGGCGACTATTTCAAGCCGCGCAGCCGGGCCGGCGCGTTGGGCGTCTTTGGCATGGGTGTCACCATCGGCGGGGCGTTTGCCTATGGGTTTGGCGGCCCGATCGGCGGCCTGACGAACGAAGCGGTGCTGACCCTGCTCGCCCCTCTCGGCCTGGAGGGCCTTCCCGCCTACATGGGCTGGACCGGCTCGTTCGGCTGGCGCTTTGCCTTCATCGGGCTGGGCATTCCCGGACTGCTCATCGCCGCCCTGATGTTCTTTACCGTGAAGGAGCCGCCGCGCGGACACTCTGACCCACCGGGTACTGTCCAGATGGAGAAGGCCAGCATCGTGGACACGCTGCGTCAACTGGCGGGCAAACCGACCTTCTGGACCATGGCCATAGGGGCATCGCTCGTGGCCTTCGTCGGTTACGGCCTGTTCGGTTTCCAGGCTCCGATGGCCCAGCGGATTGCCGGCATCGGACCCGGCGAATTTGCGCTGACCTTTGGTGTGCCGCTGGCGCTGATCTCGGCGCTTGGCACGTTCCTCGGCGGCTGGCTGACTGCCCGGCTGTCAGGCCGCTTCAGCACGGCGGTGGCCGTGATCCCCGGCGTCGGCCTGCTGCTCGCTGTCCCGTTTTACATTACGGCCTTCTACCAGATGGACCACGCCAGCGTGGTCGTGACGGCGGACGGCGCAAAGTCCGTGCAGGGCCACTGGCCGGCGCTGATCACCTGGGGTCTGGGGGCGATGTTCCATTACGCCTACATCGGCGCCCAGTACACGATTGGTCAGGGGGTCGTATCGGCCCGCTCCCGCGCCTCCGCCATCGCCATATTGCTGGTGATGGTGGCCCTGATCGGCAACGGCATCGGGCCCCAGGTCGTTGGCCTGCTCTCCGACATGTTCATGAACATGCAGTTGCAGGCACAGGGGGCTGGCGGCGATCTGACCAACGCGATCTGCCGGGCGCGCGACCTGTCGGCCCTGCCGGAGGCCCAGCAGCAGATCTGCCGCGCGGCCTATGGTGAGGGACTGCGACAGTCTCTGGTGGCCGTCACCCTGGTGTTCATCCCCGCTGCGGCCTTCTACTTCCTGGCTGCGCGCACCCTGGACAAGGACATGGTCGCCAGCCGGCACTGAGGGTCTGCGAGCGCTTGGGGGGCTTGGCGACTCTTGTCGCGCCAGGTTGTCGGATACATGCGTGGGACCAGTCCCGGTCCAGATCCGCTCCGCAGACGTCGGGCAATGCCCCCTCAGAGCCTGTCCGTTTCAGATGGAATCATCTGAAGCGGATAAACAGGCGCGTC
>JANNFM010000066.1:0-4002 GCA_031379795.1 Alphaproteobacteria bacterium | reverse complement strand
CAGCGGGAAACGAATGGCCTGCCACCAGTCGCCCTCGACCGGCCCGACCTCAAGACCCAGGGACGCCATCCGTGCATTGAACGCCTCGGTGCGCCCTTCCTCGTCATGATCAAAGTGGGCCGAGACGCCGGTGGGGAAGGTAACCGCCAGCTCCGGATGACCCGTCGGGCAATGGTAGCACTCCCGCGCGTTCTCCATCACCAGCTTCCAGTTGCCCTTTTCGACCAGGGTACATTCGTAGGCGACCTTTGCGTTGGCCAGGTCATGCGGCGCCAGCAACGGCGCAAAGGCGTCGCGGAACGGCGCAAAGTCCGGCGGATCATCGGCCAGGCAGATATAGATCGCCCCGGCCAGGGTCTCGAGACGAATGGGGCCAAGGCTCCGCAGCGAGGGATCGAAATCTTCGGGCATCCGGCCTGCGTGGGCCAGTTCGCCGGACAACTCATAGGTCCAGCGGTGATAGGGGCAAACCAGGCGCGCCGAGGCGCCCTTGCCGTCCGGGCAAATCTGGGCCCCGCGATGACGACAGGTGTTGTGGAACGCATGCAGCTGGCCAGACCGGTCGCGGGTCAGCACCACCGGCCATGGCCCCACCGACAGGGCCATGTGGGTGCCCGGCTTGGGCAGTTCGACCTCAAAGCCCACATGCAACCAGGACCGGGCGAAGATCGCCTTCAGGTCAAATTCGTAGCTGGCGGCATCGTTATACAGCCCTTGCGGCAGGCTGTGCCCGGGCTGGCGCGCCTTCAGCAACGCGTCGATTGACCGCAGACCACTCATATTTGCTCCCGAACCCCGCACGAAACATGGCATGAGGGCAACAACCCGGCACATCGTAATTCGTCATGTGCCTATTCGATATTTCTTCCCTTTGTATCGAGGGATCTGCGGGGCCAAGGTCAGGCCGTCAAGGAATGCAGGAAGGCTTCGGGGCAGAACCCATGGGCGGCGACAGCAGGACCACGAAGATCAACCGCCGTTGGCTGCCCCTTAACGCCTTGCGGGCGTTTGATGCTGTAGGTCAAAACTTGAGCTTTACCGCCGGCGCCCAGGCCCTGCACGTCTCGCAAAGCGCGCTCAGCCGTCACGTCATCAGCCTTGAAGGCCTGCTGGGTTGCCAGTTGCTGGAGCGTAGACCTCACCGGCTGGCGCTGACCGAGGCCGGGGCGGCCCTGCTGCCCGTCGTGCGCAAATCATTTGACCGGCTGGAACAGGCTCTAAACGCGGTGCGCAGTGGCGAGACTGCGGGCCGCACGCTGCGCATCCACATGCCGCCATCGCTGTTGCAGCAGATGGCGTTGCCGATGCTGCGTGACTTTCGGCGGGAGTTTCCCGACGTGCTGCTGGACGTGTCGTCGTCCCACGTCACTGGTCTGCCAGACCAGGAGCTGGACGTCGCCATCGTCTATGACCGCCCGGTGGTGGACGACCGCGTGACCGACCTGTTGTTCATGGTTCGGGTCTCGCCCGTCTGCTCGCCAGCCATGGCGGAGGCCGCCAGGGGCAAGACCTTGACCGAGTTCCTGGCTGCCAACGAACTGTTGCACGTCAAGCTCGACAGCGAACCGCGCAGTCTGCTCTGGTCCATGTTTGCGCGCCACTTCGGCCTGGCGGTCGGCACCGAGAGTGGACTGGCTTTCGATACCGCCATCTCGGCGATGCAGTACGCCATGTCGGACGGCGGCGTCGCCCTGGCAGATGTGGACATGTTCGCCGCCGAGATCGCCGACGGTCGCTTGGTACGCCCCTACGATGTGATCATGGATGACGGGTTTGGCTACTACCTGAAGTTCCACGCCGAAGATCTGGGCGATCCCGCCATTGCCGTGTTCCGCAGCTGGTTCCTCGGCCGGTTCGCCGCCGGTGCCCGCACCGGGCCTTCGCCCGTCGATGCCGTCCCGGTCTGAAGCGCGACGGGCACCTCAACCGGTATCCACGGATGGCTGTCGCGCTCCAGCCAGAGCCGCAAAGAAATTTGGCGATCTCCCCGAAACTTTCAGTTGTCTGGAGACACCCGATTTTCCAGACAGGTTCCAGCGCGTAAGGACGATCAGGCCCGGGATCTGGTTGGCTTCGGCGTTCCTTCAAGTTCAACACTGGTGATGGCGACAATCACGACATGAAAATCGGATTCATCGGGCTTGGTAATGTCGGCGGCAAGCTGGCCGGTAGCCTTGTCCGCAACGGCCACAGCGTGGTCGTTCGAGATCTCAACTCTGACCTTGTGACGGCGTTTGAAACCCTGGGTGCAACGAGCGCGGCGTCGCCCAAAGCGCTGGGCGAACAGGTAGATATCATCATTACCTGCCTGCCTTCACCGGCCGCCAGCGCCGCTGTGGCGGAGGGCGAGGACGGGTTCCTGCAGGTTCTGCGGCCTGGTCAGGTCTGGCTTGAGATGAGCACCACCGACCACATTGAAGTGCTGCGCCTCAGCACATTGGTCGAGGCGCGCGGGGCCATGTTCATGGACTGCCCGGTCTCCGGCGGCTGTCACCGCGCCGATACCGGCAACATCGCCATCTTTGCTGGCGGTCCCCGGGAAGCCTTCGACAAGGTGTTCCCGATCCTCACCACCCTGGGCCGCCGCATTCTGCACACCGGCCCATTGGGCAGCGCGTCCAGGCTGAAGGTGGTCACCAACTATCTGTGCACCGTCCACCTCGCGGCTCTGGCCGAGGCCCTGACCGTCTGCAAGGTCGCTGACATGGACATGAACACCGCCTATGAGGCGATCCGGATCTCGTCCGGCAACTCGTTCGTTCATGAGACCGAATCCCAGGTGATCCTGAACGGCAGCCGGGACATCAATTTCACCATGGACCTGGTGATCAAGGACGTCGGCCTGTTCGACCAGCTGGCGCGCGATCACAACGTGCCACTGGAACTGTCACCGCTGGTGCTCAATATCTTCAAGGACGGCCAGGCCCGCTACGGCCCGCGCGAGCACTCGCCGAACATCATCCGGCGACTGGAAGAGCCCATGGGCGTCAAGGTGCTGGGTCAGGGATTTCCTGCCGAGATGGTCGACGACGAGCCGGAGGAACCCGGCTACGAGGTCATCCCGAAGCGCTGACACCGCACCAAAGGAGCGCCCATGACATTCGACCGTGCGGGCTGGACGTCCCAGGCGGCAGGCTTGCGTCTGCCAACCGGCCTGTTCATCGACGGCAAGAGTGCGCCTGCCGCCGATGGCGCCACGATCGCGGTGATCAATCCGGCCAACGGCGATGTTGTGGCCGAAGTCGCCTGCGGCGGTGAAACGGACATCGACCGTGCCGTGGCCAACGCCCGCGCCGCCTGGAACGACGGACGGTGGCGGCACATGGCGCCCCGGGCCCGCATGGCGATCTTCAACCGTTTTGCGGATCTGGTGGAGGCGAACGCCGCCGAGTTCGCCCTCATGGATTGCCTGTCGATGGGCAAACCGATCACCGATGCCCTGACCGTAGATGTGCCCGAGACAGTGGTGACGATCCGGTACTTCGGGGAGTGCATCGACAAGCTGGCTGGTGTGGTCAGCAACTCGGCCCATGACGCCGTTCATCTGGTCTCGCGAGAGCCACTGGGCGTGGTGGGCGCGATCCCGGCCTGGAACTATCCGCTGCTGATGGCGACCTGGAAAATCGCCCCGGCGCTGGCGGCGGGAAACTCAGTGGTCCTGAAACCCGCCGAGCGGGCGCCGCTCAGTTGTCTGCGGCTGGCCGAGCTGTTCATGGAGGCCGGAGGCCCCGCCGGCGTATTCAATGTTGTAGCGGGCCTGGGTCCGGTCGCCGGACGGGCGTTGGCGTTGCACGCCGACGTGGCCAAGATCAGCTTCACTGGCTCGACCGCGGTCGGCAAACAGCTGATGATCTATGCTGGTCAATCCAATCTGAAGCGCGTCAGCCTGGAGACCGGTGGCAAGAGCCCGCAGATCTTCCTGCCCGACCTGGCCGACCTGGATCTCGCCGTGGACGCCGCCGTGCGCGGCATCTTCGACAATGCAGGACAGGTCTGCAACGC
>JANNFM010000040.1:0-2245 GCA_031379795.1 Alphaproteobacteria bacterium | reverse complement strand
TCCCCCGCCTCAACGCAGCTCATCCCCCCGCGCTTGTAGCGTCCAATCGCCTCGCCAATCCGTGCCATCCGTATCTCCGCATGCATCAGATCCACCCCGGCTAAACCGGACAGATCGTCTGCTACGAAAACCGGACATATCCGATGAGCACAGCACGTTGACCGTCCAGGTTAGCTAGGTTAGCTTAGCTAACCATGATCGTCGCCAATATCCACAACGCCAAGACCAACTTGTCCAGGCTCATTGAGCGGGCCGAGGCTGGTGAAGAGGTGGTCATCGCCCGCAACGGCAAGCCGGCGGTGCGGCTGACGCCGATGGTTGAGACGCCAGTGCCTGACATCCCCCGCCACCCAGACGGCCTGCCAGCCTGGATGGGTTCGCTCAAGGGCCAGATCTGGATAGGTCCGGATTTCGATGCCGTCGATGAGGAAATTATTCGGGCTTTCGAGGAGAGCGAGATATTTCCACCGGACTATCCGGATGACGAGATGCCTTGAAGTATCTTCTGGATTCTCACGTGCTGCTCTGGTCCCTGGAGCAACCGCATCGCATTCGGGCGTCGGCCAGATCAATCATGGCTCAGCCGGGCGCTTCCTTTGTTGTCAGCGTCGCGACGGTTTGGGAACTGGCAATCAAGCAGGGTCTTGGGCAATTGCGGGCATCAGCCAATCTCCCCGATCTTATCCGCAAGATTGGCCATGAAATTTTGCCTGTGAGTATTGAACACGCCTGGCAGGTTCGGATGCTGCCAGCGCATCACCGCGATCCCTTCGACCGGCTGCTGGTCGCCCAGTCGCAGGTCGAGAACATCCCCCTCATCACCCACGATCGTCAGCTGGAACGCTACGACGTCAGGATCATCCGCGCATGAGTGAAGCCGTCGAAACCGCCATCTTCGACCTGCTGGCCAAGGTCGCATCTGGCAAGTCGATCGCCCCGGAAGACGTCGCCCGCGCCGTCGAGCCGGAGACCTGGCGCCGCACCCTGGGCCATGTTCGCGCTGTCGCCCGCGGACTGGCGCGGCAGGGGCGGGTGGTGATCCTGCGCCACAACAAACCCGCCGATCCCAATGATTTCAAAGGCGTCTATCGCCTGCGACTGCCCGATCCTTCCGACCCTGTTCCCAACGGAGACCAAACCGCATGATCGTCTATGGCAACAGCCTGAGCCCGTTTGTCCGAAAGGTGCTGGCCTTCGCCAACGAGAAGGCGATCGAGGTCGAGCTGGTCGCGGCCGGGATGGGGGCAGGCCCGCCGGAGTTCAAACTGGCCAGCCCGTTTGGCAAGATGCCGGGCTTCAAGGATGGCGATTTCCTGCTTTGCGATTCGACCGCCATCATCACCTATCTGGATGCGATCAAGCCCGACCCGAACCTGGTGCCTCTTGAGCCAAAAGCGCGTGCCCGGACCATCTGGTATGAGGAATTCGCCGACACCATCGCCACGGCAGCCATGGGCAAGATGTTCTTCAACCGCATTGTCGCACCCCGCTTCCTCGGTCGCGACGGAGACCTGGCGGCGGCGGACGAGGCCGAACGCGTCGAGGTGCCGGTGGTCATGGCCTATCTTGAGAGCGTGATCCCGGCCTCCGGCTTTCTGGTCGAGGACCGGATCACCCTGGCCGACATTGCCGTGGCCAGCCCGTTCCAGAACTATGTCCTGGCCGGCGGGCGGCTGGATGCTGCCGCGTACCCAAAGACCGTGGCCTATGTTGAGGCGATCCTGGCGCGTCCGTCCTACGCGCCCATGGTGACGGCAGAGCGGGCGATGTTTGCGGCGGGTTAGGCACCGCCCAGGCTGAGGAATACCGGTGCGCAGACTGATCCTGATAATTGCGATGGCACTTCTGTCGGCGTGCGCGCCGATGGCGGTCCAGCGCGCGGGTCAGCCGCCTGCCGGGTTCCAGGGGCCGCACTTTGAGGCCGACGCCGTAATCGCGGCTGACGGCGCCCGACTGGGCCTGTCGACCTGGTCTGCGACCACCGAACCCTGGGCCGTCATTGTCGCTGCCCACGGCATGAACGACTATGCCAACGCCTTTCACATCGCCGCGCCGCGCTGGGCCGAGGCGGGCGTCACCACCTTTGCCTATGACCAGCGCGGGTTTGGACGCTCGCCGGGACGAGGCATCTGGGCCGGCGATGATCTGATGATCGACGACCTGCGCACCGTCACCGCCCTGGCGCGCGCACAGCACCCAAAGGCGATCATTGCCGTGGTGGGCGAGAGTATGGGCGGGTCGGTGG
>JANNFM010000030.1:0-11311 GCA_031379795.1 Alphaproteobacteria bacterium | reverse complement strand
GAGTTCTACGCCTCGGGCCGGGCGTCCAATGAGGCGGCGTTTCTCTATCAGCTGCTTGGGCGTCGGCTGGGCACCAACAACTTTCCCGACTGTTTGAACATGTGCCACGAGCCCACCAGCGTCGGCCTGCCGGACTCTATCGGGCTGGGCAAAGGCTCGGTGACGCTGGAGGACTTCGACCACGCCGACCTGATCCTGAGCTTCGGCCACAACCCCGGGACCAACCATCCCCGGATGATGACCACCCTGCGTGAGGCGTCGCGGCGCGGCGCCTCGATCCTGGTCTTCAATCCGTTGCGGGAACGCTCGCTTGAGCGCTTCGCCTCGCCGCAGGACCCGGTTGAGATGGCGACCCTGGGGTCCACCGAGATCGCCTCGCGCTACTATCAACTGACCATCGGCGGTGACGCGGCGTTGGTGCAGGGCATGATGAAGGCCCTGATCGACTGGGACATCGACGCGGTGGAGCAAGGTCTCGATCCCGTGCTCGACCACGACTTTCTGCGCGACCACACCCAGGGTTTCGACGTTCTGGCCGCGCATCTGAGGGCTCTGGACTGGCTGGAAATCGAAAAAGGCGCCGGGCTGCCCCGTGCGGAAATCGAAAGCGCCGCCCGGACCTACGCGAACTCCAGGGCGGTGATCCTCTGCTACGGCATGGGCCTGACCCAGCACCGCAATGCGTCGTCGACCGTGCAGCAGCTGGTCAACCTGCTGCTGCTGCGCGGCAATATCGGACGGCCGGGCGCCGGGATTTGCCCGTTGCGCGGCCACTCCAACGTCCAGGGCGACCGCACCGTCGGGCTGTGGGAAAAACCGTCGGAAGACTTCCTGGCGGCGATGGACGGCGTGTTCGGTTTCCGGTCTCCGCGCGACCATGGCCATACCGTGGTGCAGGCCATAGCGGCCATGGAACGCGGCGAGACCCGGTTTTTCATGGGCCTGGGTGGAAATTTTGCGGTCGCCGCGCCGGACCCGATCCGCACCTTTGCTGCCCTGGCCAAGGTTGAGATGACCGTCCATGTCGCCACCAAGCTGAACCGCACTCACCTGTTGCCGGGCCGCGACAGCCTGTTGCTGCCCTGCCTGGGTCGCACGGAACTGGACGTCCAGGCCTCGGGCCGTCAGTCGGTCACCGTCGAGGATTCCATGTCGATGGTCCACGCCTCCCGGGGTCTGAACCCTCCGGCCGGCCCACTGCTGAAGTCGGAAGTCGCCATCGTCGCCGGCATCGGGGCGGCGGCGTTCGGGGCGCAGGATCCCGTCGCCTGGGATGCGCTCAGCGCCGACTACAGCTGCATTCGCGATCTGATCGAGGCCGTGCTGCCGGGCCAGTTCGCCGACTACAACGCGCGCATCCAGACGCCGGGCGGCTTCCGCCTGCCGGTGCCCAGTTCGGATCGGGTCTGGAAGACCGCCAGCGGCAAGGCCAACTTCCTGCCCTGGCTGGCCGACAGCCTCGACGCCCGGCGCGGCGACCCCGGCGTGATGCTGCTGACCACCCTGCGCAGCCACGACCAGTATAACACCACCATCTATGGCCAGGATGATCGCTATCGCGGCGTCTTTGGCCGACGGGACATCGTCTTCGTAAGCCCGGAAGACCTGGCCGACCAGGGACTGGCCAGCGGTGATCAGGTCGATATCCTGGCCGCCTTCGACACCACCGGGGCGCGGATCGTCCGCAGCTTCACGGCGGTGGCCCGCACGCTGCCGCGCGGGTGCGTCGCGGCCTATTATCCGGAAACCAATGGCCTGGTCGCGCTCGACGATCATGATCTGCGCAGCGGCACGCCGGCCTACAAATCTGTGCCCGTCCGGCTGCGGGCCGCCACTGCACCCAACCTTGAACGCCTGAGAGAGAGCTCATGAAAACGCGCGCCGCCGTGGCCTTTGAGGCCAAGAAACCCCTGGAAATTGTCGAGCTTGATCTGGAGGGTCCGCGCGCTGGTGAAGTGCTGGTGCAGATCATGGCGACGGGCGTCTGCCACACCGACGCCTACACCCTGGACGGTCTCGACTCAGAGGGCATTTTCCCCTCGATCCTGGGTCACGAGGGCGCCGGCGTTGTGGTCGAGGTCGGGCCGGGCGTCACCTCGGTGGCGGTGGGCGACCACGTAATCCCGCTCTACACGCCCGAATGTCGGCAGTGCAAAAGCTGCCTGAGCCGCAAGACCAACCTGTGCACCGCGATCCGCGCGACCCAGGGCAAGGGCCTGATGCCGGACGGCACCAGCCGGTTCTCCTACAAGGGCCAGACCGTCTATCACTACATGGGTTGCTCGACGTTCTCGAACTACACGGTGCTGCCCGAGATCGCATTGGCGAAGATCCGCAAGGACGCGCCGTTCGAGACAGCCTGCTACGTCGGCTGCGGCGTGACCACGGGTGTGGGCGCGGTGGTCAACACGGCCAAGGTGGAGCCCGGCGCTAACGCCGTGGTGTTCGGCCTGGGCGGCATCGGCCTGAACGTGATCCAGGGCCTGAAGATGGTGGGCGCGTCGATGATCATCGGTGTCGACATCAATCCGGACCGCGAGGAATGGGGCCGCCGCTTCGGCATGACCCACTTTGTGAATCCCAAGGCCCTCGACGGCGACGTCGTGGCCCATCTGGTGGCGCTGACGGACGGCGGCGCGGACTACACCTTTGACGCCACCGGCAACACCACCGTCATGCGCCAGGCGCTGGAGGCGTGTCATCGCGGCTGGGGCGAGAGCATCATCATTGGAGTGGCCGAGGCCGGCAAGGAGATCGCCACCCGGCCGTTCCAGCTGGTCACCGGCCGGGTCTGGAAGGGCACCGCGTTCGGCGGCGCGCGCGGTCGCACCGATACGCCCAAGATCATCGACTGGTACATGGACGGCAAGATCGAGATCGACCCGATGATCACTCATAAGCTGCCGCTGGACCGCATCAATGAAGCCTTCGACCTGATGCACGCCGGGACCAGCATCCGCACCGTGGTGACCTTTTGAGCCTGGAGACCCTGTCCACCACGAAGATGTTCGGCGGCGTGCAGGGCGTCTATCGCCACCAGAGCCGTGAGACCGGCACGCCGATGACCTTCAGCGTTTTCCTGCCGCCACAACCTGGCCCGCGACCGGTGGTCTGGTACCTGTCCGGCCTGACCTGCACTCACGCCAATGTCACTGACAAAGGTCAGTTCCAGAGGGTCTGCGCTGAACTGGGCCTGATCTTCGTGGCGCCGGACACCAGTCCCCGCGGCGACGGCGTGCCGGACGATCCTGAGGGCGCCTACGACTTCGGCCTGGGCGCAGGGTTCTACCTCGACGCCACCGAAGCGCCCTTTGCCGCCAACTACCGCATGGAGAGCTACATCACGTCCGAGCTGGCGGAGGCGATCACGGTCAACTTCCCGGCTGATATGGCTCGCCAGGGCCTGACGGGTCACTCCATGGGAGGCCACGGCGCCTTGACCCTGGCGCTGAAGAATCCGGGCCACTGGACCAGTGTCTCGGCCTTTGCACCGATTGTCTCGCCGATGCGCTGCCCTTGGGGGGAAAAGGCGCTGGGCGGGTATCTGGGCCCGGATCGAAAGGCCTGGCGCCGCCATGACGCCACCGCCCTGTTGGCGGACGGCGCACGCCTGCCGGACCTGCTGGTCGACCAGGGCGAGGCCGACAATTTCCTGGCCGGCCAGTTGAAGCCCGAGTTGCTGGAGGCGGCCTGCCGCGACGCCGGCGTACCCCTGACGCTCAGACGCCAGCCCGGCTACGACCACAGCTACGCCTTCATTGCGACCTTCATGGAGGATCACCTGCGGTGGCACGCGGACCGGCTGGTGCGCTGAACCGAGGCTTGGACTGCTCATCTCGCGCCTGGCTCAATGAGGTGCCAAAGGGACTCCGCACGGCGGGCAGCGCTATGCTTTCGCCTTCTCCGGCACCCGGCCATCCAGACCCAGCCAAATCCAGGGTGGCACCCTTGCGATGGTGACATACAACGCGCCGACAACACCCGGTGGAAGGCGATTGCGCCTTGCGTTGGGCTACGGCCTAAATGATATAAGATTATATCTTTTGAGGATGGTTGCAGCTGGAGCCGATGGACCGTTCTACACCCGTCTTGGCGATGACTCTGGTCGAGAAAGTGATCGCGCGGGCGGCTGGGCGGGCGGCTGTGCGTCCGGGCGAGATCGTCACGGCCGGGGTGGATTTTGCCTTCGCTCATGACAGTTCCGGCCCCCGGCGCTGGCGGCCATATCTGGAACAGCTGGGAGTCGGGATCTGGGATCCGTCCAAGGTGGCCCTTGTTTCTGACCATTATGTGCCGGCTGTAGACGCGGAGTCTGCGGCCATACTCAGCGATGCGCGGGCGTTTGCCCGTGAGTATGGGGTAAGCGCGTTTTTCGACATGGTTGGCATCTGCCATCTGGTGCTGCCGGAGCATGGGCTGATCCGTCCGGGCGCGTTCATTGCTGGCGGCGATTCTCACACCCCGATGGCAGGCGCCTTCGGGACCTATGCGGCGGGCTATGGCGCGACCGACATGGCCGCCATCGTCGCAACCGGCGAAACCTGGCTGAGCGTGCCGCAAACGGTTCGGGTGGAATGGTCTGGCGCGTTTCAGCCCGGCGTTGTGGCCAAGGACGTCATGTTGTTCCTGTGCCGCGAACTGGGCCTGGATAACGCCTTTGCGGCCATTGAGTACGGCGGTGCTGCCGTCGACGCGATGAACATGCCGGAACGCATGGTGCTGGCCAATATGGCTGCCGAGCTTGGTTTCGAAACCGGCGTCGTGGCGCCGGATCGCATCACCTTTGACTACCTCGCCGCGCAGGGGCGACCCGTTGATGACGAAGCGGTGGCCCTGGCCTTGAGATCGGACCTCGACTGTACCTATCGCGCCGTTCACCGCTTCGACGCCACCAGCCTGGCGCCGCAAATTGCGCGGCCCCATGCGCCGGACAATGTCACTGACGCCGACGCCCTGGGCGATGTGGCGATCGACCAAGCCTATATCGGGGCCTGTGTCGGCGCAAAACTTGGCGATCTGCGCATGGCCGCCGAGGTCCTGCAGGGACGCAAGGTGGCGCCCGGCGTGCGCCTGCTGGTCGCCCCGGCATCCTCGGCCACGACTGAACAGGCGGCCCGCGAGGGGATACTGACCACGCTGCTGGAGGCGGGTGCGATCCTGTTGCCGTCAGGATGCGGGGCATGCGCTGGCATGGGGGCCGGCCTGCTGGCAGCCGGCGAAGTGTGCATCTCGTCCACAAACCGGAATTTCCGGGGCCGCATGGGTCATGTGGACGCCAAAGTCTATTTGGGTTCGCCCTATTCGGTGGCCGCCGCGGCCGTAGCCGGTCGCATCGTAGATCCGCGCCCGATGCTGGCCAGGCCGGGGGTTGCGGCATGACCGGGATCCCGAAACCGGGCCGCGCCTTTGTGTTCGGCGACAACATCGACACCGACGTTCTGGCGCCGGGCTCGCTGATGAAGCTGTCGCCCGAAGCTCTGGCGACCCACTGCCTCAAAGCCATCGACCCCACATTTGCTGGCGCAGTCAGGCCGGGTGACGTGCTGGTCGCGGGTGCCAATTTCGGCCTGGGGTCGTCGCGCGAGCAGGCGGCGGTGTCATTGAAGATCCTTGGCATCCAGGCGGTTCTGGCCACCTCTTTCGCGCGAATTTTCTGGCGCAACGCCATCAACCTTGGCCTGCCGGCGCTGGTGTTTCCACAAGCCGGCGAGATCGCATCGGGTGACCGGCTGGCATTGGATGCGGCGTCGGGTCTCATCGAAAACCTGACGCAGAACCGGCGCTATGTGATTTCACCCCTTCCCGAACACCTTCTCCAGATGATCGCCGACGGCGGCCTCATCCCGCATCTTCAGCGCCGCTTTCAGGGAACCGCCGCATGAGTCAGGCCTTGCTCCAGCGCCTCAAGACCGGGCCCTCAGTTCTGGCTCCCGGTGCCTATGACGCGCTGTCGGCGTTGCTGATCGAGCAGGCCGGATTTGAGGCTGTCTATGTCTCCGGCGCCTCGGTGGCCTACACCCAGCTTGGCCGTCCCGACATCGGCCTGGTCAGCTTTGATCAGGTGGCCGACGTGGTCGCCCGGATCCGCGAGCGAGTCGGCTTGCCGATCATCGTCGACGCCGACACCGGCTTCGGCAATGCGCTGAATGTCCAGCGTACGGTGCGTGTACTGGAGCGCTTCGGCGCCACGGCGATCCAGATCGAGGATCAGGATTTCCCGAAACGCTGCGGGCATCTGGCCGGCAAGAAGCTGATCGCGGCCGACGAGATGGTCGGAAAAATCCGGGCCGCCTGCGACGCGCGCGACCAGGTCGCCATCGTCGCGCGTACCGACGCCATCGCGGTTGAAGGCTTGGACGCCGCCCTGGACCGGGCCTCGGCCTATGTCGAGGCCGGCGCGGACATCGTGTTTGTCGAGGCTCCGCGCACGATCGAGGAGATGCGCCGGGTCGTTCAGGTCCTGGGCGACCGGGTCCCGCTGGTCGCCAACATGGTGGAGGGGGGGCTGACGCCGATCCTCGGTCTGGACGAGCTGGACACGCTGGGCTTCCGGCTGGTGATCTCGCCGGGTGCCATGGTGCGCGCGATCATCCCGCAGATGGAGGCGTTCCTGGCCAGCCTGAAGACCCACGGCGCGACCAAGCCCTTCGCGGATAGGATGACCGACCTGGCCGGCGTCAACCATCGCATTGGCCTCGACGACATGGTGGCCCTGGGTGCCGCCTATGATCCCAGGTCCCGGCAAGCGGCGGAATAGGCGGCTGGCATGGTCGCCGATCCCAACCTCTATGATTACTGGCCCTATCGGGATCGCCCGAAGATCGTCTGGCCGGGCGGCAAGACGCTGGCGTTCTGGGTGGCACCCAACATCGAATACTATGAGTTCGATCCCCCGAAGAACCCGTCGCGGCCGGGCTGGCCCAAGCCTGCGCCAGACGTGGTTGGCTACTCCCAGCGCGACTGGGGCAACCGGGTCGGCCATTGGCGGCTGATGGAGTTGATGGACAAGTACGGGGTCCGAGGTTCGATCTCGCTGTCCATCGGCCTCATCGACCATCACCCGGAGATTATCGAGGCCTGCGTCGCCCGCAATTGGGAGTTCTTCAGCCACGGCATCTACAACACCCGCTTCTCCTACGGCATGGATGAGGCCCAGGAGCGCGCGGTACTTGAAGACTGCATCGCCACGGTCCAGCGCGCCACCGGCCAGCGGATCCGGGGATACCTCGCGCCCGCGCTCACCCACACTGAACGCACCCTCGACCTGATCGCGGAGTACGACTTCTGGTACACCTGCGACCTCTTCCAGGACGACCAGCCCCAGCCGGTGAAGACCAAAACCGGCAAGCTGATGTCGATGCCCTATTCGCTCGAGGTGAATGACGTCATCACCTATGGCGCGCTCTCCATGTCGCCGTCGCGCTACGCCGATGTTCTGAAGCGCCACTTCGACCAATTGCTGGAGGAGGGGGCCGAAAGTGCCACGGTGATGTGCATCCCGCTGCACGCCTATCTGGTGAGCCAGCCGCATCGCATCGCCGCCTTTGAGGAGGCGCTGGCCTACATCACCGGTCATTCCGAAGTCTGGGTGACCACCGCCGCCGAGGTCGCGGGCCATTATCGGGAGCACTGCTGGGAAGCCACGGTCGCCGACATTCGAAAACGGGGGCTCGCCACGGGCGGATCGGGGTTTGCCACATGACCCTGCCGTCCGACTATCTGACCTACCCGCATCGATCCTACGGCATGGATCAGGATCGCTACGCGTGGCGCCCGGCGTCGAAGCGGGACCGGATCACCTGGCCCAGCGGTGCGCCACTGGCGGTGATGATCGTGGTCCCCATCGAGCACCATACGCTGGAGCCGCTGGGCAAGCCCTTCAAGCCGCCAGGCGCCATGCAGACGCCCTATCCGGACCTGCGCCATTACACGACCCGGGACTACGGCAACCGGGTGGGCGTCTATCGGATTTTGAACGCCCTGAAGGCCGCCGGGGTTCGGGCGACGTTTCCCGTGAACGCCAATCAACTGGAACGGCTAAAGCCGCTGATCGATGTGATCCTCGCCGACGGACACGAGATCGCCGCCCACGGCCTGGCGGCGGACCACATCCACTGGAGCGGTCTGGAGCCGGGAGTCGAGGCCTCCTGGATCGCGCAGGTGCGACAGCGCTTTGACGCCGCAGGCCTGAAGCCTCGAGTCTGGCTGAGCCCGGCGCGGCAACAGTCGTTTGCGACGCTCGACCTGATTGCAGAACGCGGGTTCGACATCTGCCTGGACTGGGAGGCCGATGAGGTCCCGATGTCGATGCGGTGCAAAACCGGCGAGGTCACCGCCCTGCCGCTCTCCAACGAACTCGACGACCGCAGCCTGATGATTGATCGCCGCCAGACCGAGGACGAGTGGGCCGATCAGCTGCTGGCGGCCGCGCGGTATCTGTCCGCTGACGCCAACCGCTTCGGAGGCAGGACGCTGGGCTTCACCCTGACCCCCTACGTCACCGGCCAGCCGTTCCGTATCGCGGCGCTGCGCAGGATGTTGGCCGGATTGGGCGAGGCCAGTGTCTGGACTGCGACGGCGTCGGAGATCGCCGACGCCGCCGGCTGACAACCATCACCGCGTCATCGGCAGGCCATCGAGCACTTCGTTGAGCTCGATGTAATGGCCGTCCGGATCGTAGAAGGCCGAGAACATCACATTGATCACGCTCTTGCCGTCATAGGACGGATAGCTGGTCGGGTGCGGTGCCTCGTCGACCTTGACGCCCATGGCCTTGGCCTTGTCGAATTTCGCCTGCAGGTCTTTGGTGTTGAACACCAGCACGATATCGCCGGGAGACAGATCGCCGCTGGTCTTGGCGGGCCGGGGTGCGCGCACCGGCTTGGTGTATTGCATCAGCCCGATCTGGCCGACGTAGTCGTCGTTGGCGCGCAGGAAAACCAGGTGCAGCGAGCGTTCGGCGCTGGCGTCGTCCTTGGCCGAACGCGGCGTGCGGATGATGTTGTCGTAGGTCACCTTCAGGCCCAGCGCGTCGCGGTAGAACTTTAGCGACGCCTCCATGTCCTTCACCACCAGGGTGGTCCGGCGCAGATCCAGGGGCAGGCGCTCGGTCTCGGGCACCGGCTTGGCCATGGCCGGAACCGTGACGAGGAGCGCCAGCAGGGTGCCCAGGAGCGCTAGCGTTTTTCGAGCCATTCAATTACCTCCGCGACCGACACGACGTCGGCGTACTTGAGCTGCAGATCCGTCAGGTTGGCGTAGTGGTAGCTCTCGTGTTTGTCCGCCACGCACTCCTCGGCCACGATGGTGCGATAGCCGTGACTGAGCGAATCCACGGCGGTGGCGCGTACACAGCCGGATGTGGAGCCGCCGGTCACCAGCACCGTATCCACCTTGTGCCAGACCAGATAGCTGGCCAACGGCGTTTCGAAGAAGGCGCTGGGCATCCGCTTTGTGTAGATCAGGTCCTGCGCCGCATCGATCTCGCAGCGGGGATCGAACGCGTGGCGGTCGCTGCCGTGCTTGATGTTCTGCAGGCTGTCGGGTGTGTTGGTTCGCGTGCCCCAGACGCCAGCGTCCTCGGCGCTATCGGCGTAGGCCACGTGCGTCCACACGACGGGCCAGCCGAGCTTTCGAAAGCGCGATGCCAACGCGTTGACGTACTCGATCTGCTTCGGGTCGGTCTCGTACGCGGTCTTGAATTCATCGACCTTGGTGTACGCGCACTGGAAGTCGATGTTCACCAGCACCGCCTTCCCGCCGTAGCCGAAACGGGCGCGGTTCGGGTTGGCCTTGACCTCGGCCCAGAGCTGTCGTGCGGTCTTGTCACTGAGTTCCATCGTCGTTCAACCCCTTGAAGGAAACCACCACGGCGAAGGCGTGCCGTCGTTGATGAGAAAGGCCTGCTGTCTATAGAAGCGCTGCAAGCTCGCCGTGCCCATGCGGCTGCCGCCGAGGCCGCTGTGTTTGAAGCTCTGCTTGGCGGCGTCGTAGACCATCGCGGTGAGCGCCGCGTCGTTGATCGAGACAGCGCCGCACTGCATCTGCCCGGCGATGCGCCGCGCGCGATCGAGGTCGGCGCTGAAGACGCAGCCCGACAGGCCGTACTCGGTGTCGTTGGCGAGCAGCACGGCTTCGTCTTCGCTGTCGAAGGGCATCACCGGCAGGATCGCGGCGAAGGTCTCCTCGGTCACCACCGCCATGTCGCGCGTGGTGTTGATCAACACCGTCGGTTCACACCACGCGCCGCCGCCGAGTTCGAGCACCTGGCCGCCGGTGACGGCGACCGCGCCTTTGGCGAAGGCGTCCTCCAGGTGCCGGCGCACGATGGGCTCCTGCACCGCGGCGATGATCGGCCCGATCTGGCCTTGCGCGATGTCGGGCCAGCAGTGCTTCAACGCACGCACTTCGGCGGCCAGCAGTTCGACGAAGCGGTCGTGCACGCGGCGGTCGACGTAGCAGCGTTCGATCGACATGCAGCTCTGCCCCGCGCTGCCCATGCTGCCCCAGGCCAGGGCGCGTGCGGCACGTGGCAGGTCGGCGTCGGCGCAGACGATGGCGGCGTCCTTGCCGCCGAGTTCCAGGTGCGCGGGGATGAAGCACTCAGCGGCCAAAGCCGCCACGCGGCGGCCGGTCTTCACGCTGCCGGTGAAACACAGCACGTCGCTGTGCCGCACCAGCGCTTCCCCGGTGGCGCCCGGGCCGGTGACGAGCTGCATCACGTCGGCAAGACCCGGCACGCGGGCGATCGCTGCCTCGAGCGCCGGTACGAAGCGCGGCGTGGCCTCCGACGGTTTGATCAGCACCGCGCAGCCTGCGGCCAGCGCGGGCACCGCGTCGATCAGCGACAGGATCAGCGGGAAGTTCCACGGGCTGATGACGCCGGCCACGCCATAGGGCCGCACATGCTGCTCGATCAGGATGTGCGGCGTGCGCGAGCGGCGCTGCGGCTGCGGGGCCAGCAGCGCCGGCGTGTCGTCGAGCCAGCGGCGCACGATGCCGATCACGCCCTGCACCTCGATCACGGATTCGCTGCGCCGGCCGGTGTCGGCCGTCAGGGCTTCAACCAGCGCGTTGTTCTCTGCGGCCAGTGCGTCGGCAAACGCCGCCAGCACCGCGAGCCGTTCGGCCACCGGCCGCGTCGCCCAGGCCGGTTGTGCGGCGCAGGGTGTGCGCAGCGGCGGCCACCGCTGCGGCATCGAACACCGGCATCGGGTAGTCGACTTGGCCGCTGCGCGGGTTGCGTGTCGGAAGGCTGTTCATCGTTGTTTCGTGTTGACCATTCAGATCGCCCAAAGCGTCTGAATGGTCA
>JANNFM010000001.1:0-2422 GCA_031379795.1 Alphaproteobacteria bacterium | reverse complement strand
CGATGCCCAGCCGGTCCGCGAACGCGGTCCAGGCGTCCTTGCGTGATCGCCCGGCGCGAAGCTCCAGCACCAGGAACCGCAGGTGGACGGTCAGGGTTGGATAGCGCCGCTCCAGCTCCTCGGTGACCCGCGACACGCCCGCGTCCAGCGACAGCCCGGCCTCGACCGAGGCCACCAGCAGGTCCAGCAGATCGGGGAAACCCTCGGAGTACTCCCGCTCGCGCTTGGTCTTGCGGCTTTTCAGCACGAAATCCGGGCCATACAGCGCCAGTAGCGAGACGCCGACGGCGATCCCCAGCGCGCCCATGTTGCCGCCCTTCTGACCGATCATCGCCGGCAGGGTGAACATCACGCCCAGGGTGGCGACCGCCAGGGCCACAGCCTTGACGCCCAGGAAAATCACCGGTGCCTCGCGGGAGTAAAAGCCCGCCTGCATCAGGCGCGAACGCAGCACCGAGACCTTGGCCGGGTCGCTGACCGCGCTCTGTTGGCCAAGGCGCCGCACCGCGGAGACCAGTTGGCCGGTAAACGCGCCGCCCGGCGTCTCGACCAGCCGACCGCCACCGCCTCCGCCGGACCCCGAGCCGGAAAGCCGGCCCTGCCGCTGGGCGCGAACCCGAAGTTCGCCAAGGCCCAGCAAGCCCAGGCCACCGATGGCACCTACCGTCAGGACCAGTCCGGCCACATAGATCAGGGTTTCGAGGGGCATAGCGCTAGAGCCGCATATCGATCATGCGGCGCATGATCATGTTGCCGAGGAAGATCCAGAACCCCACGATCGCGAGGCCATACTTCACCAGCGGTTCGTGAATCACATCGCCGTAGAAGCTGGGCGAAATCAGCGTGATGAAGGTGACGGCGAGAAAGGGTGCCGACGTCAGGATCATCGCCGAGGCCCGGCCTTCCGATGACGCCGCCCGGATTTTCAGGCGCATCTTGTGCCGGTCGCGCACTGTGTTGGCGTTCAGCTTCAACAGGCCGGTCAGATTGCCGCCGGTCTTTTCCTGCAGGCGCACGGTGGCGGCGAACAGATCTACGTCGGGATGCTGGCACCGTTCAGCCATTCGCTCGACGGCTTGCTCAAGCGTGGCACCATAGGCGATCTCGTCGGACGCCATGCCGAACTCGGTGCCGATCGGATCGGCCAGTTCACGGCCCACCAGGTTGACGGCGGCCGGCACCGGATGTCCGGCCTCCAGCGAGCGCACGATAATCTCCAGCGCCTGGGGAAGCTGCAGCCCCAGCGCCGCCGAACGTTTGCCGGCCTTGAACTTCAACAGGCCCATGGGCAGGATCGCGCCGCCCAGCACGGCCCCGCCGACAAAACCCAGCGGCGTGCGGGTCAACAGACCAAGGCCGATAGACCCCACCAAGGTCGCAGCGGCCAGATAGAGCAGCCACTTGCGCTGATCATACGGCAGGCCAGACGCTATGATCAGGTCCGACAACCAGCGCAGGCGTTCCGCCCGCCCGCCGCTCGCCGTCAGGCCGCGGCGCTTGCGCAGTTCGACCACCAGGGCCGAGATTCCTTCGATCCGTTCGCCCATCTGCAGGCGCTGGTTCAGCTTGCGCTTCTGGGTCGCCACGGTGAACAGGCCGGTCAGGCCCTGGACCCCGGCGAAGACAGCGGCGGCGATCATCACCATGACGATCAGCTTGGCGTCGATGGCCAACCCGAACATCAGCTTAACGCCCTGGACGGATCGAAATTGGCGGTGTCGTAGGGGATGCCACGGCGGATCATTTCATCCAGGCAGCGTGGGCGCAGACCGGTGGCACGGAACTCGCCGTGAACTGTGCCGTCTTCATCGGTGTGGGTGCGGTTGAACAGGAAGATGTCCTGCATCTGCACAACCGAGCCTTCCATGCCGACAATCTCGGTGACGTGGGTGACCTTGCGCTTGCCGTCCGACAGCCGCATCACCTGCACCACCAGACCCACCGCCGCGGCGATCTGGTAGCGCACGGCCTCGGCGCCGATGTTCAGACCCCCCATCGCGACCATCTGCTCCAGGCGGCTGATGGCCTCGCGGGGGTTGTTGGAGTGGATCGTGGCCATCGAGCCTTCGTGGCCGGTGTTCATGGCCTGCAACATGTCGAAGGCTTCTTCGGATCGAACTTCGCCCAGAATCACCCGGTCGGGGCGCATTCTCAGCGCGTTCTTGACCAGCTCGCGCTGGCGGATTTCGCCCTTGCCTTCAATGTTGGGCGGGCGGGTTTCCATGCGCACCACATGGGGCTGTTGCAGTTGCAGTTCTGCGGCGTCCTCGATGGTGATCAGGCGCTCGCCGACGCTGATCGCCGCCGACAGGGCGTTGAGCAGGGTGGTCTTGCCCGAGCCGGTACCGCCCGAGATCACGGTCGACACCCGGCTGCGCACCGCGCCATACAGGAAATCCGACATCGACTGGGTCAGCGCGCC
>JANNFM010000639.1:0-1937 GCA_031379795.1 Alphaproteobacteria bacterium | reverse complement strand
GATTACCCTTGGTCGCGCTCGATTCCTTACCCTCTTCGACCGGTCCCCGCTAAGACACTTCCCATGAACCCCTGGATCCATCTCGACACCGCGCACCCAATTCATTGATATAAATACAATTTATACGATGTGTGAATCCGGTAGCCCCCGATGGGTGAGGAGAGGTGTCCGGACCCCCTTGCATCTGATCGCGCCCGGCCGCAGCTTCTGACGAAACGCCGGAGGTACACCCATGGATCACGACTGGCCCACCATCGTCGCCGATCTGGAGCAGTTGCTGAAACTGCGCTCCATCCCCTTCGGCATGAAGATGTTCACCGACCGGGCCGAGATGGAGGCGATCCCGCGGATCCGGCGGCCGCAGCATGTGCATACGCTGGATCAGGTGGTGGGCCAGGCCTCGCGGCTGGGCTGGACGGTGGGGATCACCGCTGATGATCTGGTGGGCGCCCAGTGCCGCGCGGTGGTGGGCCTCGGCAACGCCAAGACGCCGGCCTGGCAGTCGGGCAAGCATATGACTGGGGTCTGGTTCGATACCGTCGAGGACGCCACGGCCCACCAGTCAGCCATGCACTGCGTGCCGGACGGCCAGTATGACGCCCTGGCCGTGGGGCCGCTGGCCTCGGGCAAGCTCAAGGACCCTGACATCGCCCTGTTCTACGCCACGCCCGGTGCCATGATGTACTTCATCAACGGCCTGCAGTGGTCGGGCTACAAGAAGTTTGACTGGGGTGTGGTGGGCGAGAGCGCCTGCGCTGACAGCTGGGGCCGGGCCCTGACCACGCGGACGCCCAGCCTGTCGATCCCCTGCTTCGCCGAGCGCCGCTACGGCGGGGTGCTGGACGACGAGATGCTGATGGCCACGCCGCCGGAGCATCTGCTGAAGGCCATCACCGGCATGCGGGCGCTGTCGAAAAACGGCTTCCGCTATCCCTTCCCGCAGTACGGCGTGCAGCAGGACGTGAGGGCCGGCATGGCGGTGAGCTACACGCCGTGACCGGTCAGACCCCCGGCTTGTCGGCCGTCACCAGTCGAAGCATGTCCGCCGATCCCATGCTGGGCGCGCCGTCGGCCCGTCCCAGCGCGAACTCAGGCGGCACGATCTCGGGGCCTTCGCCGGCGGGCAGCGGCGGCGTGTAATAGCCCAGCGCGTACGATCCCATGGCGTAGCCGATCAGCCCCTGCAGTTCGGGGTCCAGGGTGCGCGCGATCTCGGGCGGGCAGGAGAGGTACTGGTTCTCCTCCTGCCGCAGCCAGCCCAGGGTATAGGTGATGTTGAGACCCCACCGGTCCTCGTCGCCGACGTTGGCCCCGCCGCCGTGGAACACCGTGCCCGTGTAGATCAGCACCGAGCCGCGGCGCATCACGGCTCGCCCGATTTCGTGGGGCTCGGCGACCCGCTTGTTCGGCCAGTCGATGGAGCCGGGGATCACCTGCGTCGCGCCATTGGCGTCGGTGAAGTCGGTGATCGCCCAGATCGTGTTGAGCTGTGGCTCGATCCCCTGGAGATACCGGCCCCAGGCCCAGCGGTCGCGGTGGATCGCCTGGGCAGGCTCCCCCGGCATGATGCGGATCAGCTGGGTCAGATGCAGCTGATAGCGCTCGCAGTTGGGCAGCAGCACCTTGTCGCAGATGGCCCGGATGCGGGTGTCCAGCACCGCCGCACGGGCGGTCTTCGAGCGGGCGACCAGCGCGCCGGTGCGCGTGGTGTTGCGGCCGGTGAAGCCGTCGCGGCCGGGCTGGGTGGCCTCCACCCAGGGCCGAAGTTCCTCGCGGAACGCGTCGGCCTCGGCGGCGCTGATCACGTCATCGAGGATCAGGGCGCCGTCGCGATCCAGGACCGCCATGACCTGATCGATCGGCGCGTCGGCGGGCAGGTGTTCGAGGGCGGGCATCGGGAACCTCCGGGTTGACGGATTAGAGGCGGCAGATGCAGC
>JANNFM010000584.1:0-13585 GCA_031379795.1 Alphaproteobacteria bacterium | reverse complement strand
CTCGACCGACCGCTGCGCGCAGAGCCGCCACCAGGGCCTGCACCTGATCGGGCGTTTCGATGTTGCGCCCGAACAGAATGAATCCCCACGGCTGCACTTCAGCGAAAAACGCGGTCTCTGTCCGCGTCAGCGCGGGACCCGCGCAGCCCAGGATGCAGGCCGCAAGGTTCACCGGACGAAGCAGTTCTTCCCGGCGGCCTGCAACTTGACGCAAAACGCCTGGGCGTCGGCCTTCGAGGCAAATCCGGTCACGGCTGTGCGGTAAAGTGTGCCGCCGTTCTTCTCGATTTTCTCCACGCTCTTGCCCTTGCCGGCCCCGAGGCCGGGTGCGGTGGCGACGGCTTCACTCCAGGCCTTGTCCGCCAGTGAGGTCGAGGATACGGCCCCGATCTGCACCGCAGCGCCGCCTGAAGGCGCGGCTTTCGGCTCAGCAGGGGCAGGTTTCTTGGTCACAGGAACGGCGGCCTTCGCCTCCGGCTTCGGCGCAGGCGCGGCCTTGACCGCGGGCGGCTTCGCTGCGGGTGGTGTGACTTTCTGGACCGGGACCGCCTTGATGACCGGCGCAGAGGCGACCTTCATCGGGGGTGCGGCGACAATGGCGGGCTTCAAAGCCTGCGCCGTCGCGGCAGGTGTTGCCGGGGCAACCACCACCGGCGTCGCAGGCCGCGCCTGGGGTTGTTCCGGCGGGTTCACAAACGTCGGGTCTGCCGGCACAGTCTCCATCGCAGTGCCTTCGGATTGGTAGATCTGCAGGCCTGCCGCCGGGTCCTGCGGCTGGGCCTCTGGCGTCGCCGCTGATTTGATACCCTCAACCGGCGTGCCCACGAGTTCAGGCGCTTGCGCCGCCTGCCGCACACCGGATCGATAGAAGACAAAGATCGCCGCAACCAGGGCCGCCAGCACCAGCACGCTCAAGATGAGGGTGAAGGGGATCGGCCGGGCCCCGCGCACGGGCTGTCTCGGGTCAAAACTCAGGGGCGCATCAGTGGTCGGGGGCGTGTAAGCGCCACGCTCATGATCGGACATCGCGAGAGCTCCTGGAGCCTGACTGCAGCTTGCGATGTTCCGGGTCGAACGAATCGCTCGCGTTCCACACCAGTCTAGCCGAGCCGTTGCAGGGCGGATCGGGTGAATGCACTGATTTCTGTGGGCGACCACCGACGGAGCCGGTGTTCAGCCCACGCGGTCCAGCCCTTCAAGGTCGCTGGTGTCCATGGCGTAGCGGTGAAAGGCGGCGCGGAGTTCCCGGAGTTCGTCGACGCTCACGCGGCCGGGACGCAGATGAATTTCCAGATCGCGACCACGACCGTTCAGGCGCTGGACGGCGCCGATCTTGCGGATCCAGCCGAAAAACGCGGTCTCATCGCCAGCGGAATGGAAAATCGGGCCTCTGACCACCAGAACGGCCAAGGTCAACTCCAGACGTCGAGGTGGAAGAGTTTCTTGTGTTCCTCGATGGCGAACCGGTCGGTCATGCCGGCGATATAGTCGCAGACGATGCGGGCCCGTCCGGCCTCATCGCGGGCCTCGGCCCGGACAAACCACTCGGCAGGCAGCACGTCGGGCTCGGCCATGAACAGCTGGAACATCTCGGCCAGGATACGCCGGGCCTGGCTCCGCGTGCGATTGACCTTCCAGTGCCGGTACATCCGCTCCATCAGGAACAGCCGAAGCGCGCCCAGATCCTCCAGCATGTCGCGGGAAAACGCGACGAGCGCATGCCCCAGCACCCTGACCTGTTCCGGCGAGCTGACCGCCCCGGCCTCGGCGCGACGGCGGGTCTCGCCTAGCACGTCGTCGACCATGGCCCCGATCATCCGGCGCACCGCCTCCAGCCGCAGAATACCCGGTTCACAGTCCGGATAGTCCCGCCGCGCGCTCAGCACATGCGGACCAATCAGCGGCACGGCGGCCAGTTCATCCAGATTGAACAATCCGGCCAGCACGCCGTCGTCCACGTCATGATTGTTGTAGGCGATGTCGTCGGCGAGGGCTGCGACCTGCGCCTCGGCCGACGCCCAGGTATCGAGGCGCAGGGCATACTGCCCATCAAACTCGGAGATGGCGCTCCACGACGGCTTGGCCAGTTGGTCGATCACCGGCCCATTGTGCTTGATCACCCCCTCAAGGGTTTCCCAGGTCAGGTTCAGGCCGTCGAAGTTGGGGTAACGGCGCTCCAGTTTCGTCACCACGCGGAACGTCTGGACGTTGTGGTCAAAGCCGCCGTAGCCATGCATCTGGACCTGCAGCTCGTCCTCGCCGGCGTGCCCGAACGGCGGGTGTCCCAGGTCGTGGGCGAGCGCAATGGTCTCAGCCAGATCGGCGTCCAGACCCAGCGCCGTCGCCAGCGATCGGGCGATCTGGGCCACCTCCAGGCTGTGCGTCAGGCGGGTCCGAAAGTGATCCCCCTCGTGGGCCACGAACACCTGGGTTTTTTCTTTCAGCCGTCGAAAGGCCGTCGAATGGATGATCCGGTCGCGGTCTCGCGCGAAGTCAGTGCGCGTGCGACTATGCGGCTCAACGACCTTGCGGCCCCGTGATGCCCCGGGGTCTTCGGCGAAGGGTGCGCGCAACGGTATGGATGAGGTCATTTAATCGTTCTATGTCATGACCCCTTGGTCGAGGCCGCTCTGGCCCTCATATAGTCCAGCAAGGACATTCGTCTAACAGGCCATGACAACAACAGACCTCACCCTCTCGCCCGCCGCGGCGAAACGCATCCAGGCCATCGGGGCCGAAGAAGGCCGCACCGTCATGCTGCGGGTTGCAGTGGAGGGGGGCGGCTGTTCCGGATTCCAGTACCAGTTTGCGCTGGTGGACAAGATCCAGCCCGGCGACCTCAAGATCGAATGCAACGGGTCGGCGGCCCTCGTGGACGAAATGTCCCTGGCCTTCCTCGCCGGGTCCGAGATCGATTTCATCGACGAACTGGCGGGGGCGGAATTCAAGATCCGCAACCCCAATGCCAAATCCAGCTGCGGCTGCGGGGTCAGTTTCTCGGTCTAGGGTTACCCCGGCGCTGGCGGCGCCTCGACAATTTGCACAGACTTCGGCGGGGTGAACAGCGACGGGTTGTCGGGCTGATCGTTGCGCCAGGCGTCATAGCGCAGAGCGAACACCACCTTGCCGGCCCGCGAATAGGTGACGATCACTGGCCGCCCGGTTCTGACGTCCATCAGTAAGGCCAGGCTGTGTTCACCCTCGTTCACCTGATGCACCCCCACCTGCGACATCCCCCAAGCCCCGGACTGGGTGGCGATCGGTGCGTGGGCGGCAACAAAATCCGGTTCGCAACCGAATTCCAGGGTGCGGAACTTCACCGGTAGCTCCGGGGTGATCGGCAGGATTGGCGCACGGACCACCAACTCAGGGCCTGGATCGACCGAGTGGACGCCACGACGCCGGGACAGATCAATGGACCAGACATCGGGCTCGGAAACGATCACCATCCGGGTCTCACCACCGCGACCAAGGTCGGGCAGTTCCTCGCTGCGCAGTTGGGTGGAGCCCCGACGGATCATGGTCCTGGGTTGGGCGCGGGCGTCGCCGGCAGCAACGCCTGGCGAGATTTCACGAACGACGAAACGAGTCAGCGTCGCTGGTGCGCAGACGCCGGGCAGCGGGAGGACTTGCGGCGGCACGACAAGCGCCTCGGGTTGAGCCTTCGAGACCCCTCCGCCCAACACGCCCATGCTGGCCATCAGGCCAACCAAGAAACGGCCGATACCGAACGGCCTTGGTTGATGGCGTCCCGTCACCGGGGGTTCCCGTCCGAAAACTTGACCCCCGTCGGCTTCTCAAACAGGGCGGGATTGTCCGGCAGGCCCGTCTCAAAGGCATCATATCGGATGACCAGAATGGTCCGAGCAGCCTGATAGTAGGCGACTTCAGCAGGTTCGCCCCGCTCGTTCAGCAGTATTTCCAGCCGCCGATCACCACTCTGTAACGCGAAAATCCTCGCCGTCTTGCCGGCCACAACCCTGGAGCCCGCTTCGCGTCCCCGCCCGCGGGCAAACTTGCCCTCACAACCGAACTCAAGCTCGACAAAGGCTGCAGGAACACCCTGCCCTGCGACAATCGGCGCTGCCGCGACATATGTCGGGCCCGGATCCACCAGATGTCGCCCGGTCTGGTCCGCCTGGTTGACGATCCAGATATCAGGTTCCGAAACAACGGTGAGCGAGTGTTGCCGATGTTCCGGATCGGGGGCTTCCTCAATCCGCAGAAACCGTTCGCCCTTGCGATGCAGGGTAATGGGTTCGGCGCGGAAACTGCCCCGCGCAATATCCGGACCGACGGATCGCGTCACAATGCGGGTCAGCGTCGACGGCGCGCACGTCTCCGCTGAGGCGGGCGCCGCGAAGAGAGCGACAAGGATTGCCAGACCATGGATCTTCATTCGAACCGTCTCATCATACGCGACCTTGAGGTGACCGCCCCGGCCCTCTAGCGTCGGTCGCATAAACGGAGCCGTCAATGCGTATCGCCACCTGGAACGTGAACTCGGTCAATGCCCGGATCGAAACGGTGCTGCGATGGTTCGAGGAGGCGAAGCCGGATGTCGCCTGCCTGCAGGAAATCAAATGCGTCGACGAGAAATTTCCCACGGAGGCCTTTGAAAGACTTGGCTACAACGTCGCCGTCCACGGTCAGAAGACTTACAATGGCGTGGCCTTGATCTCCAGGGCTCCCCTCGAAGATGTACGGCGCGGACTGCCCGGTGACGAAACCGACGAACAGGCGCGCTATATCGAGGCGGTGGTTTCCGGACCTCGGCCGGTCCGGGTGGGCTGTCTCTACCTTCCCAATGGCAACCCGGTGGCAACCGAGAAATTCGCCTACAAGCTGGGCTGGATGGCGCGGCTGAATGCTCACGCCCGGGAGCTCCTGAGCTGGGAAGAACCCTTCGTGCTGCTGGGCGATTACAACGTCATCCCCGAGCGCCGGGACGCGGAGTTTCCAGACAACTGGACCGGCGACGCCCTCTTCCAGCCCGAGAGCCGTGCAGCTTTCCGGGCACTGAAGAACCTCGGCCTGACGGAAGCCTTCCTGCAAGCCGACGGCGTGCCGGGGGCCTATACGTTCTGGGACTATCAGGCCGGAGCCTGGCAACGGAACAACGGCATCCGCATCGACCACGCCCTGCTCTCCCCCCAGGCCGCGGATCTGCTGACCGGCGTTTCAATCCACCGGGATGTCCGATCGTGGGAAAAGCCGTCGGATCACGTGCCGTTGATGGTGGAACTGGACGCCTAGGGGGGGCCGGTCTCTGCCGACTTAGCCGACTCAGGGAAACGGCGTAGCGTGGTCTCATGGACGAGGTGGCCCGGCTTCTGACGCTGTTGGCGCTTGTTGGCGCCGCCCTGACGCTTGCTGGCTCGGCCATCGTCTGGTTCCTGGACGAGACCCGGCGCATCCAGCGCACTCTCACACTGGCGCTGGGCGCGCCGCCGCAGCCGGTGCTGACCGCCCGCGGTCGCGGCGTCGGGATCGGCTTCGATCTCAGGACAAGCCGGGTCGTCGTCGTCTGGGACAAAGGCGCCTGGCGAATGGACTACCGTCTCGACGAACTGATGGGCGTGGAACTTGTCGTCGACCGTCAGGTGGCTGCCCGGGCGTTCCGCAATGAGGCCCGACGCCCCCTTGATCACCTGGCGGACCCCGAAGAACGGGTCCGGCTACGCTTTGTCTTCGACGATCCGGCGCATCCCGATTTTCTCATCGATCTCTGGCGCGCTGAGGATGAAGACGTGCGGGGTCGCCTGACGGCGGATGACGCCCTGCTGGAGGCCAATCGGTGGGTCTCTCGCATGGAAGCCCTGCTGCGACGGCCTGCCGCCGCGCGACCAACGTCATCCACGGCGCCGGCCACCGTCATGGCGAGTCTGCCAGCGCCTTCGCCCGCGGTCGACACGCTTTCGGATGGCTGGAACGCTTACGATCACGAGGAAGACGAGACCGGGTCACCCCCTTGGGACGACGAACCTGCTGATCGGCCCGGCGCTATAACTTGACGACGTAAATTATACTGTCAGTGTCGACGAAGGAGGACCTGTTCCATGACCAGCCTGATCGCCGCCGCCGGCTTCTTCCTGCTGATCCACCTCGCGGTCTCCGGCACGCGGATCAGGGACACCGCGGTCCGGACGATGGGTCAGGGACCTTACATGGGCCTGTTTTCACTGGCCTCGCTGGGGGGGCTGGTCTGGCTGGGTTTCGCCTACGCCCAGGCGCGCGGCCAGGCGTGGAACGAGGCTTACTGGGACATCAGCGCCGCAACACGCCATATCCAGCTCGTGACCCAGCTTATCGCCATGCTGTTGATCGTGCCGGGACTGACCACGCCAAACCCCACCAGCGTCCAGCAGGAAGGCGCCCTGGAGCGCCCTGATGTGATCAAGGGCATGCTGCGAATCACCCGGCACCCGTTCCTCTGGGGCGTGGCGGTCTGGGCGGCGGGACACCTGCTGGTGAACGGCGACCGGGCCAGTATCGTTGTGTGCGGGTCAATTCTGACGCTCGCCCTCGTCGGCACCTCGAGCATCGACGCCAAGCGCAAACGGGCGCTGGGCGCGACGTGGGATGCGTTCGCCGCGCAGACATCAAATGTACCGTTTGCCGCGATCCTCAGCGGACGCCAGCGCCTCAAGCTGGGTGAGATCGGCTGGTGGCGCATTGCCCTGGGCGTCGCCGTGTGGGCGATCCTGTTGGTGGGTCACCCGTTCTTGTTCGGCGTGGCTGCCCTGTCCTGACCGAGCGCGAAATCCACAGCGGCCTCGGCATGTGCGACGGCAGAGTCGACCGTGGGTAGCGGCATCGCATCGGCGTCAAGCAACAGGCCGATCTCGGTACAGCCAAAGATGATGCTGTCAGCCCCCGCCGCCCGGCCGCGTTCGATCATATCCAGTACGACGACCCGCGAGTCGGCCAGGAAGACCCCCTTGCAGAGTTCGTCATAGATGATGTTGTGGAGACGATCCCGGTCACCCTTGCCGGGGACCAGAACCGACAGGCCGCTGGCCTCCAGCCGGTCCCGATAGAAGTCCTTCTCCATCGTAAACCGCGTGGCCAGCAACAGCGGGCGCGACACGCCCTTGGCCGAAAGTGCGCTCGCCGTCGCGTCTGCGATGTGGATCAATGGCACCGACACCGCTGCAGCCACCTGCGGCGCATTGATGTGCATCGTATTGGCCCCGATCAGGATGGCCTGCGCGCCGGCTGCCTCCAGTTTGCGCGCGGCCTCGGCCAGGATCGCGCCGGTGGCCGCCCAGTCGTCCTTGGCCTGCAGTTCGGCGATGGGGGCAAAGTCCACCGACCACAGGATCAACTCACAGGAGTGAAGTCCACCCAGCCGCGCGCGGACCAGCCGGTTGAGTTGCTGATAGTAGACCGTGGTGCTCTCCGCGCTGATCCCGCCGATCAGGCCCAGAATTTTCACCGCCTAGAGGTCCGCATAGACGTGGCTTTCACCGGCCATGCCCGGATGGGTCAACGCGCCCAGGTGCGCCGGGCCGACCAGCTGGGCATATTTCCACAGGGCACCCGAGCCATAGTTGGTCACCCGGGGCTTCCAGCCACGCTTGCGGATTTCCAGGTCGGCGGCGTCGACTTCCAGGTCAATGATCCCGGCGTCGGCATCGATGTTTATGATGTCGCCGTCACGGACCAGGGCGATGGGGCCCCCCAGCTGCGCCTCCGGGCCGATGTGTCCGATGCAGAGGCCGCGCGTCCCGCCAGAGAACCGGCCATCGGTGACCAGGGCGACCTTGTCGCCGCGTCCCTGACCTGACAGCGCCGCCGTGGTGGACAGCATCTCACGCATGCCGGGACCGCCGCGCGCGCCTTCATAACGAATGACCAGGACGTCGCCGTCCTTGTAGTCACCGGCTTCAACCGCGGCGAAACAGGCGTCCTCGCCCTCGAACACGCGCGCCGGGCCGCGATGGCTGCGGTGTTCGGTCATGCCCGCGACCTTGACGATCGCCCCGTCGGGGGCCAGCGAGCCCCACAGCCCGACCACGCCCCCGGTGGGCGACAGCGGGTTGGACACCGGGCGGATCACCACCTGATCGTCGCGCCATTTCACGTCCTTGACGTTCTCCGCAATCGTCTTGCCGGTAACAGTCATGCAGTCGCCATGGATGTAGCCACCCTCGAGCAGGGTCTTCAACAGCATCGGCATGCCGCCCGCCTCGCCCATATCCTTGGCCACGAACCGACCACCGGGCTTCAGGTCGGCGATATAGGGCGTGCGCGCTGCGATCTCGGCGAAATCCCGCAGGGTAAACTGGATCCCGCATTCGTGCGCCATCGCCGGCAGGTGCAGACCGCCGTTGGTCGATCCGCCGGTGGCCGCCACGACCACAGCAGCGTTCTCAAAGGACTTCCGGGTGACGATATCGCGCGGGCGCAGTTGCTCTGCGATCAGTCGGACCACTGTCTCGCCGGACGCGACCGCATAGGCGTCTCGCGTGAGATAAGGCGCCGGCAGCGAGGCCGACAGCGGCAAGGCCAGGCCGATGGCTTCCGACACACAGGCCATGGTGTTGGCGGTGAACTGGCCACCGCAGGCGCCGTCCGACGGACAGGCGTGCTGTTCCAGCGAGCACAGGTCTTCCAGGCTCATCCGGCCGGCCGAATGCATGCCGACGCCTTCAAACACGTCGACCACGGTCACGTCCCTGCCCTGCCACTGTCCCGGCAGGATCGAGCCACCATACAGAAACACCGACGGCACGTTGAGGCGCAGCATCGCCATCATCATGCCCGGCAGCGACTTGTCGCAGCCCGCAAGGCCGACGAGCGCGTCGTAGCCGTGCCCCCGCATCGTCAATTCCACCGAGTCGGCGATCAGGTCGCGACTGACCAGCGACGAGCGCATGCCCTCGTGGCCCATGGCGATGCCGTCCGTGACGGTGATGGTGCAGAACTCGCGCGGGGTGCCCCCCGCCTTCTTGACCCCTTCGGACACCGCGTGCGCCTGACGCATGAGGGCGGTGTTACACGGCGCTGCCTCATTCCAGCAGGACGCCACACCGACGAAGGGCTGCGCAATCTCGCGGCTGCCCAGACCCATGGCGTAATAGTAAGAGCGGTGCGGCGCGCGGGCCGGTCCCTCGGTCACATGCCGGCTGGGGAGCCTGGACTTGTCCCAGTCTCCGTTTTGGTTGCGTGTCATGTCGGCACCCTCAAGAAATTCGCGAACGCTCTCTCTAAGGGGGACGCGACGACGGTGGAAGTGGCGCCCGGCGAAAGCGCGCCGCACCTGCGACGCGCAGGGGCCGATTTCCCCGCTTCAGCCGTGGCGTTTTTGCATCATCTGCAAAAACAAATCTTCGAGCATTCCCTTGCAGCATAAGGAATTCGCCACCACATCAACCCTGTCGCGCCGATATTGACACTGGCATCAACATTCTCGCAGAAGCCATTTTCTGGATGAAAACATCCGAAATTCTGTCGATTTGAGGGACATTTCGGCGAAATCGAGCCATAGTAGGGCCGCATCAATCGCACCGACCCCGAAGCGTGATGAAATTTGGGGCGCACCCGAAGTCGCTGCCTACATAATCAGCAATCAGTTATCGCCGTTTACCTGCCCCACATTATTTGGTGAGTAGCCTCAGCTCATCAGATTCGGCGTGAAGTGGACAAACCCACTCACCAACATCCGGGGAAATTTTCGACACATGAAACTGAAGCACAGCCTGCTTATGTCCGGCGCGCTCTTGGCCGCCATGCTGGGGGCTTCCGCCGCCCAGGCCCAATCCACCAACGAGATCGAAGAGCTGGTGGTCACCGCTGAAAAGCGTGAGCAGAGCCTTCAGGACGTTCCGGTCGCCATTACGGCCTTCACATCCGAAAAGCGGGACCTTGTCGGGATCAACACCGTCCAGGACCTGACCAACTTCACGCCGGGTCTGCAGTACTCCAGCCAGACCGACCGGATTTCACTGCGCGGCGTCGGACGCCTGAACAACGCCCTGGCCGCTGACTCAGCCGTCGCGGTCTACGCCGATGGCGTCTACACCACCTCGACCGTCCAGGCCGGCCAGACGCCGATCTTCCTGGATCGCCTGGAAGTGCTGCGCGGCCCACAGGGCACGCTTTACGGCCGCAACTCCATCGGCGGCGCGATCAACATCGTGTCCAAAAAGCCGACCGAAGAGTTCTATGCCGAAGTCCGCGGCACCTACGCCAACTACAACCGCCGTCTGGTGGAAGGCGCCGTGTCCGGCCCGATCACCGACTGGATGCAGTTCCGCGTTGCAGCCAACTGGGACAAGCAGACCGAGGGCTGGTTCAAGAACACCGGCACCAGCGGTGCTGACGAAGGCGGCGTGATCGACACGACCTTCTTCGAAGGCCAGCTGGCCATCCAGTTCAGCGAGCGTTTCGAAACCTGGATCAAGGTGACTCTGGCGCACTGGAACAACGGCGGCGGTGGCCCCGGATCGCGTTCCAGCTACTCGCCCCAGTCGTTCAACCTGTCGCAGGTCAGCCAGGGCAATACGCTCTCGCCCAACGCCAGCTTTGGCTACAGCGGCCTGGCGACCAACGTGATCAGCAACGGCTGCACCAGCGTCAATCCGGCAGCCCGGAACTCTCGCCAGTTCTGCAACGACACGGCCGGTCGGATCAAGCTGACCGACACCGTGATCGTGGCCAACCACTGGACCTATCATGCAGACAACTTCGACATCAAATACGTCACCGGCGGCACGCGCTATCATTACCACCTGACCGGTGACCAGGACGGCGGCGGCGTCAGCTCGTACTCGACCTGCTACACCCTGAGCGGCGCGGCTCAGGCTGGCTGCCTGGCCGGAACCGTTCAGCCGATCAACTACCAGACCAAGTTCTCCTTCGATTATCAGGAAAAGCAGGAGTGGTGGAGCCACGAGCTGAACCTGATCTCGACCGGCGACGGCCCCTTCCAGTACGTGCTGGGCGGCTATTACTTCCACCAGACGTTCGACCAGCCGGTCTTCACCCAGCTGGAGAACGAGGCGCGTCTCGCCGGCTTTACGGTCAACGCCGCGACGGGCGGGCCTGCGGCCCCCAACACCAACCGCCGCGTGTTCGACGACCAGCCGCACTTCAACGTCATCACCCGCGCCCTGTTCGGCCAGGTCGACTGGCAGTTCGCCGAAAAGCTCAAGACCACCATCGGTCTGCGCATCGGCGATGACCAGAAGCATGGCTATGAGCGCAACCGCCTGGTGTTCGCGCCCGGCACGCTCAACCCCCTGTTCCCGGTCGACGTGACCCCGGTCATCGGCCTGGTCGGCGGCAAGGGCGTGCTCTCGTCCACCTATGACGCGCGCACCGGCTATCGCACCCGCACCTATCGCGACAAGTGGTCGGCGGTCACTGGCACCTTCGGCATCCAGTATGATCCGACCGAAGACCTGATGGTCTATGGCCGCTTCAGCCGCGGCTACAAGGCCGGCGGTTTCCGGGTGGGCATCGACACCACCCTGGGCGCGGACCCGGGCACCAAGGAAGAGTCCCTGGACAGCTTCGAACTCGGCATGAAGGCCAATATCGGCCGGACGCTGCAGGTCAACGGCAGCCTGTTCTACTACGACTATCAGGACGCACAGGTCCCGCTGTCGCAACCCTCGGCCACGGCCGGCGCGGCGGCGAACTCGATCCTGTTCAACGTGCCCAAGTCACGGTCCATGGGTCTGGAACTGGAGTCCATCTGGCAGCCGATCGACAATCTGCAGATCCTGGCGAACTACTCCTACCTCGACGCCGAGATCCGCAACGGTCGCGCTATCGATCCGGCCGATCCCTGCGCCCAGGCGACGGGATCGCGTCGCACCCAGGTGACGACAATCGTCGACCAGTTCTGCGGCGGCCCGCAGTTCCTGCAGGACCTGAGCGGCAATGCCTTGCCGAACTCGGCCAAGCACCGCTTCACGATCAACGCCAACTACACCTGGGAGATGGAGGCCGGTAATCTGACCGCTTCGGCCACCTATCTGTGGCGGGACACGCAGTACGGCAGCATCTTCAACCGCAGCTTCTACAAGGCCCCGTCGTTCGATCAGGTTGACGGTCGCGTGACGTTCAAGCCGGAAGATGGTCGCTATACGATCATCGGCTTCGCGAAGAACATCTTCGACACCAAGGGCTATGCCAACGGTGCTGGCGCCAACCGCCGCGCCGGCGGCACCAACGGCCGCGCCGACCTGTCGGGTACCTTCAACCCGTCAACCGGCACGACCTACGAGCTCAACCCGCCCCGCACCTACGGCGTGGAAGTGCAGTACCGCTTCTGATACGGACCATCTGAATGACGGAAAGGGGCGCCTCGCGGCAAGCGAGGCGCCCTTTTTCATGACCGTGAACGGCCTGGGCGTCTCGGGAATCAGCGGGCGCCATCACGCGCCCTGCGGCAGATTTCGTGCCCAAGCCGTGACTTTCACGCACCAATGTCGCGAATTATTGACGTTGAAGCCGCGTGATCAACGAGCGCTGGACCCTCCCCGAAGGTGAACACGGGTCATATAGGCATTGACGGCCACGGCCTCGTGCTTCAGCTTCGTAATGAAGCGCAAAATAAAATAGCGTTCACCACATCGCTGCGGGGAGGCAGTTTAGTATGAAACTCAAGCACAGCTTGCTGATGTCCGGCGCCCTCATGGTCGCGCTGGCCGGCGCAACCGGGGCCCAGGCCCAAACCACCAACACCATCGAAGAACTGGTCATCACCGCCGAAAAGCGGGAGCAGAGCCTTCAGGACGTGCCGGTCGCCGTGTCGGCCTTCACCTCCGAGAAACGCGACCTGGTCGGGATCAACACCGTCCAGGACATGACCAACTTCACGCCCGGCCTGCAGTATTCCACCCAGACGGACCGGATTTCACTCCGGGGCGTCGGACGTCTGTCCAACACGCACGCGGCGGACTCCTCGGTCGCGGTGTACTCCGATGGCGTGTACTCGACCTCGACGGTCCAGGCGGGTGAAACCCCGATCTTCATCGACCGGCTGGAAGTGCTGCGCGGCCCGCAGGGCACCCTCTACGGCCGGAACTCAGTCGGCGGCGCGATCAACATCGTGTCCAAGAAACCCACCGAAGAATTCTACGCCGAGGTTCGCGGCACCTATCAAAACTATGATCGCCGGTTGTTCGAAGGCGCCATCTCGGGCCCGATCACGGACTGGATGCAGTTCCGCCTCGCTGCCAACTGGGACAAGCAGACCAAAGGCTGGTTCGAAAACGTCTCCACCAACGGCGCTCCGGACGAAGGCGGCGTGCTCAGCACCAAGTTCTATGAAGGCCAGCTGGCGATCCAGTTCAGTGAGCGCTTCGAGACCTGGTTCAAGGTCAGCATCATCAGCTGGGACAACGGCGCCGGTGGCCCAGGCTCCCGCTCCAGCTGGACGCCAGCCCCCTACAACCGCGCACAGAACAACGGACAGGTGCCGCTCGCCGGCTTCGGCTACAGCGGCTTGGCCACCAATGTGGTCAGCAACTGCCCGGCCCGTAACCCCGCGCTCGATGATTCCCGGAAAATCTGCTTCGACACCCCTGGGACCGTCAGGCTGACGGACACCTACATCATCGCCAACCAC
>JANNFM010000566.1:0-26919 GCA_031379795.1 Alphaproteobacteria bacterium | reverse complement strand
CCGCAGCGACCCGCGCATCTGCTTGCTGACGCCCGGACCTTTCAGCGAGACCTATTATGAGCAGGCCCATCTGGCTCGCTATCTCGGCTTCCTGCTGGTGGAGGGCGACGACCTGGTGGCCCGTGACGGCAAGGTCTATGTGCGCACGATCGCTGGCCTGAAGCGCGCCGACGTGATCCTGCGGCGCGTCGACGCCGACTTCCTCGATCCCCTTGAATTGAACACCGCATCCAGCCTGGGCACCCCCGGCATGCTGGAGGCGATCCGCGAGGGCGGCGTCGCGGTAATGAATATGCCCGGCTCCGGCGTGATGGAATCGCGGGCGTTGCTGGCGTTCCTGCCGCAGCTATGCCGACGCCTGCTGGGCGAGGACCTGCAACTGCCCAATCTGGCGACCTGGTGGTGCGGCCAACCCCGCGAGCGCGAGATGGTCGAGGCGCGGCTGGATGAGATGATCGTCGCGCCCGCGTTTAATATCCCCAATGCCGCCGGTCAGTTTTCGCGCCAGCGCCTGGCGGCCGACCTGACGCCGGAGGATCGCGCCGAGTTGTTGCGCAAACTTGCCGACCGGCCCGGAGACTTCGTCGGCCAGGACGTGGTGCGGCTGTCCACCATGCCGGTTCTGCGCGATGGCAAGCTGGAACCGGCCCCGTTCGTGCTGCGGGTATTTGCCGCGTCCACGCCAGACGGCATCAAGATCTTGCCCGGCGGCTTCTGCCGGATGTCGGACCGCACCGACGTGCGCGCGATCTCCATGGGGGAAGGTGCGCGCACCGCCGACGTCTGGATCATCGACGACAAGCCGGTTGAGCGGCTGACCCTGATCCCCAGTCGCGAGGATGTGAAGGTGCGGCGGATTCTGGGCCACCTGCCCAGCCGCGCGGCAGACAATCTGTTCTGGCTGGGCCGCTACATCGAACGCGCTGAGGCCACGCTGCGACTGGTCCGGAGCCTCTGCACCAGTCTCATGGCGTCGGAAGCGGCTGTTCACGCGACCGGGGAGACCTTCGGATCCCTCCGCAAACTGCTGGTCGAATGGGGCGCGCTGGACGAAAAATCCATGTCCGGCAGCGTTCTGGACGCAGCTCACGCCAGCCTTCACGACACAAAGGCCTGGGGCTCGGTGATCGCCTTGGTCCGCTCGGCCAAGCGCACGGCCTCGGGTATGCGGGAGCGCCTGTCGCCCGACTTCTGGGCGCTGTTGCTGGAGCTTGAGGCGGACCTGGGCGATGGGGATGGTCTGGCCTCGGAGGCCGAGGCCCTGAAACAGGTCGAGGACGCCTTGCAACATCTGGCAGGCCTCTCGGGCCTGGCGCAGGAGAACATGAATCGCGTTGCCGGTTGGCGTTTCCTGGACATGGGTCGCAGGGTCGAGCGCGGCGTGAACATCTGTCGCTTCAGCCGCATGTTCGCCCACGATACCGCGACCCTGGACGACCTCGACCTGTTGCTCGATCTTGCCGATAGCCAGATTACGTACCGCGCACGTTACCTCGTGGGGCTGGCGCTGACGCCGGTGCGCGACCTGGTGATGCTCGATCCCTACAATACCCGGTCGCTGGCCTTTCAGTTGACCGCGCTGAAGGAACATCTGAGCGTGCTGCCGAGCCTGCAGGATGACGGGATACTCGAGGAGCCTCGCCGCATCCTGCTGCCGCTGGCCACCGAGGTCGACACCGAAGACGCCAAACGGCTGGATGCCGACAAGATGCACCGCTGGGAGCGGGCCCTGATGCGCGCCTCTGGTGCCATCGCCGACCGCTATTTCCTGCAAGGCGCCCATGCGGTGCCGACGATCAAGCTGGTCGGTCTGGCGTGATTTACGGCCTTCGACATCGCACCACCTATAGCTACGGAGACTCCGTCAGTTTTGCGCGCTGTGTGCTGCGTCTGACCCCGCGGTCGTCGGTGAGCCAGACCGTGCTGGAAAGTACGATCAAGGTCTCGCCCCGGCCATCCTTGCGACAGGAACGCATCGGGCCGTTCGGCGCCGAGATGGTGACGGTAATGGTGGACAAACCGCACGACACCCTTGTGATCGACGCCCGATCCCGCATCGACGTGCACACGCCACCGCCGCCCATCGCCGCTGCCAGTCTGCCCTGGGAGACGGTGCGGGCGCGCGCGTTCGAAGACCGTGAAATCGGATATGATGGCCCAGCCGCGTACCTCTATCCGACAAATCGGACGCCGTTGGTGCCGCGCATTACAGACTATGCCCGCGAGAGCCTGACGCCTGGTCGCCCCATCGTGGCCGGCGTCTTTGAGTTGATGACCCGCGTCTATAAGGAATTCCGCTACGATCCTGGCGCCACCGAGGTTTCGACCCCGGTCTGGCAGGCGTTCGACGAACGTCATGGCGTTTGCCAGGACTTCGCCCAGATCATGATCACCGGACTGCGAGGCCTGGGTGTTCCCACCGCCTATGTCAGCGGCTACCTGCGCACCATCCCGCCAGAGGGCCAACCGCGGCTGGAGGGCGCCGACGCCACCCATGCATGGATCTCCGTCTGGTGTGGCGATGACACCGGCTGGATCGGCTTTGATCCTACCAACGACATCCTGGCCGCCGACGACCACATTGTGCTGGCCACCGGTCGCGACTATGCCGACGTGGCCCCCATCGACGGCGTGATCCTGGCGACGGGTGCCCAGACTCTGAAGGTCGAGGTTGACGTCGTCCCTGAAAGCGATGGCTGATACGCCGTCAGGCGTCGCAGGATCTTAACGTATGGGCGACGTGGAAACAGCCGGAGTGTGACAGCACGATCCAGTCGCCGCTGTGAGCCACGACGGGGCCCTCGGGCGTATGGACCTGAACCGCCGAGGCTTCGGCCACCGAGCGCGCTTCGTCCCCAAGCCACTGCCAAAGCACTGCCCAGTTCTTTCGATCATGCGCCGGGGGAACCCGAAGGGCGGCTCCATGATCGAACGGCTGATGTAAACGCGTGACTGACATTGGCCTCTGAAATCATGACGGCTTCTGGAGGCAATTCCGGGGTGCTTCGGTCACCAAGAGCTTAACTGCACCAGATGAATCACATACGGCGAGGGTTGATCGGTACTCTCCTGAGAGCTGAAAAGCCTTGGCAGACCCCAAAAAAAGCCTTTAGTCACAACTTCAACTTGCGGTGGCCTGTTTGGGCGCTGCACCGAAATGTTACAGCGTGACGCCGATTCCGGCTCGCGCGCCGGTGACGTTTCGGCCCAACGTGACTCGTCTACTGATCGCGCCGTGAAAAATCGGCGCCATCGGGCAGACCATAGAAAAGGATCAGGCGATGTCGGAGATCTCAACAAAGTCCCCGGATCCCATGGATATTGCGCTCGGAGCTGCAGTCCGCATTCGTCGCCGGACCATCAGCATGTCGCAGGAAGCCCTGGCCGATCAGTGCGGCGTCAGCTTCCAGCAGATCCAGAAGTATGAGAACGGCACAAACCGGATTTCGTTCTCGCGGCTGGTCCAGATTTCCCGGGCGCTGCGTTGCCGGGTCACCGATCTGATGGACGTGTTCGATGGCGCTGACATGGAGACCGCCGAGGACCTCAATCTTCTGAACCGGATGCGTACGCCAGGCGCGCTTGACCTGCTGACGGGCTATGAAAAGCTGGCGCCCGAGGTTCGGACCTCGATCCTGAATCTTGTGCGGACCCTATGCGCCCAGCAGGACGCAGCCGCTCCGATTGCGAAGCATACCGTCGCCGCCTGACTCAGCCGTCGGCGAGAATCCCGTCGATCAGGGTTCGCGCCTCGGGTCCGGACCAGTCCGCCTCGCCGGCCACGCGCGCCTTCTCCAGGCCATCACGACCATAGATGACGGTCGTCGGCGCGCCAGGTGCGTTGATCTTGAACGGCAGCTTCATTTCGCGGTCATGGTAAAACGCCAGGGGCGTGTGCCGGGCGATGAAGAGCCGCGCCTTGGTGGCTGAGGTTTCCGAGTCGATGCTGATCGCGACGACCTCGACATCCTTGCCCGCGTAAGCAGCCTGAAGTTTGGCCAGTGTCGGCATCTCCGCGACGCACGGTGCGCACCAGGTGGCCCAGATATTCATGACCACGACCTTGCCCTTAAGATCGCCAATCTTCATCGCTTTGCCTGCGGAATCATAAAACGTGTAATCGGGCGACGCCTTGGGTTCAGTGGCCATCTGCAGCTTCGCCGCAAACGATGCCGGAAGGGCCGACGAAGCAGATGTGCCGGGGCCTGTCGGCGCAGTCTTGGTAGATGACTGGAGCATGATGTAGAGAAAGCCCGCGACGCCGAAGACGGCGGCGCCCCAAAGGGCCCAGTTGAGCAACCCTCGCCTGGACTTTTCACCCGCTTCGGCCGCCTGCGGACCTTCGCTCATATGTCTGACTCGTCCTCTGCCCCGCCAGCTCGCCCCGCTTCTGCGGGACAGGCCATGTGGGGGGGCCGCTTTTCGGGGAAACCCGCCGAACTGATGCAGGCGATCAACGTCTCTATCAGCTTCGACAGGCGGCTCGCAGACCAGGATCTGGCCGGGTCCCGCGCGCACGCCGCGATGTTGCGCATGCGGGGCGTAATTTCAAGCGATGACGAAGCCGCGATCCAACAAGGGCTGGCCACAATCGCCGATGAGATCGCTGCCGGCACGTTCCCGTTCCGGGACGAGTTCGAAGATATCCACATGAATGTGGAGGCCAGGCTTCGTGAGCTGATCGGCCCAGCCGCGGGACGGCTGCACACCGCCCGCTCGCGCAACGACCAGGTGGCGCTCGACTTCCGGATGTGGGTGCGGGACGCCTGCGAGCGGACTACAGAACAGATCAAGGCCCTTCAGACAGCCCTGCTGGCCAAGGCCGAGGCTCACGCAGATGCGGTAATGCCGGGGTTTACCCACCTGCAGCCGGCCCAACCTGTGACCTTCGGCCACCATCTGATGGCCTATGTGGAAATGTTCGGTCGCGACGCCTCGCGGTTCATCGATGCGCGGACGCGGATGAACGAGAGCCCCTTGGGCGCTGCTGCTCTGGCCGGATCACCCTTCCCTATCGACCGCGAGATGACCGCCAGCGCACTGGGCTTTGCACGTCCGACGGCAAACTCGCTGGACAGCGTCGCGGACCGGGACTTCGCACTGGAGTCCCTGGCCGCCGCCACGATCTGCGCGACGCACCTGTCGCGACTGGCCGAGGAAATCGTGATCTGGATGACGCCGCAGTTCGGGTTCATCCAGCTGAGTGACGCCTTCACCACCGGCTCGTCGATCATGCCGCAGAAAAAGAACCCGGACGCCGCCGAACTGGTCCGCGCCAAGGTAGGTCGCTTGCTGGGCAGTTTCACCCAGCTGACGGTGGTCATGAAGGGCCTGCCGCTGACCTATTCCAAGGACATGCAGGAGGACAAGGCTCCGACCTTTGAAGCCTTCGACGCCCTGGAACTGAGCCTGCTGGCCATGGCCGGCATGGTCGCTGACCTGGAGCCCAACCGTGCGCGCATGGCCGCAGCGGCCGGAGCCGGTTATTCGACCGCCACCGATCTGGCCGATTGGCTGGTGCGGACCCTGGATATGCCGTTTCGCGATGCGCACCACATCACCGGCGCCGCCGTAAAGCGGGCCGAGAGCCTGGGCGTCAGCCTCTCCGACTTGCCGATCACCGACCTGCAGACACTGGATGCGCGGATCACACCGGCGATCTACGATGTCCTGACGCCGGAAGCCTCCGTGGCCAGCCGGATGAGCTACGGTGGCACGGCGCCCGATCAAGTTCGGGCCCAGATCAAGCGTTGGAAGGATTTCCTGACATGACCCGCATCGTCGCGACGACCCTGGCCCTGGTTGCGGCGGCAAGCCTCGTCGGCTGCGGCAAGGTCGGCCAGCTCGAACGGCCAGGTCCGATGTTTGGAAAATCGAGCCCGGCTGGACCAGATACGGGCGAGGCAAGACCTCAGGACCCCAGTCGGCCCATGGAAACCGTCGATCCGCGCGACCGTTCCACCGAGCCGTCGCCGGCCCGCACCGTGCCGATCCCCGGGACCAGCCCCGGCGCCACCGGCCTTGCGCCGCAAAGCGCCTTGCCCGACCCCTACGCCAACCCGCGCCGATGAACCACTTCGAGGTCCTGAACGGCGAACTCGCCTGCGAGGGCGTTTCCCTGCGCGCCATCGCTGAGGCCGTGGGGACGCCGGTCTATGTCTATTCGACCGCGACGCTTGAGCGGCACTACATGGTGCTGCGCGACGCCCTGGTCGCGGAGGGCCTTGGCGATCCGTTGATCGCCTATGCCGTCAAGGCCAACTCCAACGTCGCGGTGCTGCGGACATTGGGAAACCTCGGTGCGGGTGCGGACACCGTGTCCATCGGCGAGATCAAACGTGCCCTGGCTGCCGGCATCCCGGCGGAGCGGATCGTCTTCTCCGGGGTCGGCAAGACCGAGGCCGAGCTGGCCTTCGCCCTTGAGGTCGGCGTCGCCGAGATCAACGTCGAGTCCGAGCCCGAGATGCATCTGGCCTCAAAGGTCGCCCAGGCCATGGGGACCCGCGCCACCATCGCAATCCGCGTGAACCCGAATGTGTCTGCGGGTGGCCACGCCAAGATTTCGACCGGCAAGGCCGACAACAAGTTCGGCGTCTCGTTCTCTGAAGCCGAGCGGCTTTATGCCCAGGCGTCCAACAATGCCGGCCTCAATCCGGTGGGTGTCACCTGTCACATCGGCAGCCAGATCACCGAACTGGCCCCGCTGGAAGAAGCTTTCGTCAAGATGCGCGGTCTGGTGGAGCGGCTGCGCGCCGAGGGCTTGAACGTCGAACGCCTCGACCTGGGCGGCGGACTGGGCGTGCCTTATTTCAATACGCCGACGCCGGCGTCGCCCGCCGAATATGCCGCCATGATCGGCCGAACGCTAAGAGGCCTGAACGTCCAGTTCGCCTTTGAGCCGGGCCGTGTAATCGCAGCCAACGCCGGCGTGTTGCTCTCGACGGTGCAGCACATCCACGAGCGACCCGAAGGTCGAAAGTTTGCGGTTCTGGACGCGGCCATGAACGATCTGATCCGCCCGGCGATGTACGACGCCTGGCACGATATCCGCCCTGTAAAACCCCGCGACGGCGCCCCGCTCACCTATGACGTGGTAGGCCCGATCTGCGAGACCGGCGACACCTTCACCCGCGACCGTGACCTGCCGCCGCTGGAGGCCGGCGACCTGGTCGCCTTCATGAGCGCCGGCGCCTATGGTGCGGTGATGTCCAGCGAGTACAACAGCCGTCTGTTGGTTCCTGAGGTGCTGGTCAAAGGCGACCGGTTTGCGGTCGTCCGGCCGCGACCGACCTATGAGGATATGCTTGATCGCGAGCGCCCGGCCCCCTGGCAGTAGTTCGGCGCCCGCGACGTAAGGCCGCACCCTTCGAGGCGACATTCCTACCTGATGTTAACCACCCCGGCGTGACCCTGTCAGCAATCAAGGAGCCAGGTTGTGGACGAAACAACGGGACTGCGAATCCTGCATGTCGATGACGTCGAGATGAATGTGCTGGTGCTGGATCAGATGCTCTCGATGCTGGGTCACGCCCCGGTCGGGGCGGCATCAGGCGCCGAAGCGTTTGCACTGTTGGAGGCTTCCAGTTTCGACCTCGTACTGACCGATTTCCATATGCCCGACGTGACCGGCCTCGACTTTCTGAAGAACGTGAAGGCGCTTCGCGAGCCTGCCCGCTCGACCCCGGTTGTTGTGGTCACCGCCGACGTCATGAGTTTCACAAATGCCGGGTTGCGCGAGATGGGCTTTGCGGGAGCCCTGGCAAAGCCCATCACTGCCGACGCCCTGAGGAGGGTCATCGCATCGGCGACGACCCAGGTAGACCAATTCGTCGGGGACGGTTTCGCCCGGGCGGGTTCTGCAGGCTGAGTGGTCTCACCTCGCACTTCGCCTGGCGTGCGAAGTGTTTACAGTTCCAGATGCATGAACTGGTTGAAGGCACTGGCCTCATAGTCCGTGAACACCCCGCCGGACTGGAACCCGCGTTTCCGGTACATGGCCAGCGCTGCCTCGAACGCCGCGCAGCTACCCGTCTCCAGACTCAGCCGGGAAAGGCCCCGCGCCCGGGCCTCTTCAATGATCCGTTCCAGGATCGCCGCACCTACGCCCTTGCGAAGATGATCCGGGTGGGTGCGCATGGACTTGATCTCGCCCGAGCCATCACCAAGCACCTTGAGTGCCCCGATCCCGGCAATGGCATCGCCGTCCCAGGCGCTCCAGACCGTGACCTCCGGAACCTGAAGACCGGAGAGGTCCAGCGCGAAGACGAGGCCCGCCGGCGAATTTGCCTGCATGCCGGACAGGTGCAGACTCAACAACTCACGGGTCGGCGCGCTGGTAAGATCGTCATACCGGATAATCAGATTTCTCAATCCATCGCTCCGATGTAGGGCAGCCCTCGCATCTTGCCGGATACATCCATACCGTAGCCCACCAGGAACCGGGCGGGCGCCTCCCAGGCCACGAAATCCGGCTCTATGGCCCGCGGCGTCGGCCAGGGTTTGCGGGCGAAGACGGCCGTCAGGACCTGGCCGGCGCCGGAATCGCGCACCAGCCGTGACGCCTCTGACAGCGACAGGCCAGTATCGAACACGTCATCGACGACCAGGGCCGTGCGGCCGGCAATGGGTCGTTGTAGATCAGCGCGCACCTCGCAGCGACCGCTGGACTGGCGCTCGTCCTTGTAGGAAGCCAGCCACAGGGCATCGAAGGCCACCAGCCGCCCCTGCCGCGCCAGCGCGCGGGTCAGGTCCGCCGCAAACCATATCCCGCCACTCAGCAGACACACGACCACAGTGTCGTCATCGATGCGCGGGGCAATGGCGACCGCCAGCGCTTCGACCCGCCGGGCCACCTCAGCTTCCGAAATCAGAACGACGGGTTCAGTGCGACTCATGCGGGGCGATGGCGTCCGGTGAATTGGCAGGCAGGGGTTGGGCCTCGACGGCTTCCGGCGGGTGGCTCGCCGCCGCAGCGTGTGCGACCGGTGCCTTTTCGGTCAGGTCGAAGGCCACCTCGAGTTCGCGGGCGCTTGCCGGTGGATCCGGCAGCGACACGGCGAAGTACCGTCTGGCGCCGGGCGGGACGCTGGCGTTCAGCGGCTGGGCCAGCACACCCGCGACAGGCGCGCCTTCCTTGTCCAGCAGACTGATGCGGATCGGTGGGGCCAGGGCCGCGATCTCGTTCTTGTTGTGGATCACGCCAGTGATGGCCAGGACAGGGCGTCCACCCTGAACAACCGCCTTTGACGTTACGTTCTCGATCGCTAGACCCAGGGTATCGACCTCAAGCCCCAAGGCCCGGAATGCCACGGCGCTCGCCGGGACCACGTCGACAATCATTTGACGCAAAACAACAGCAGCAGCGACACCCGCAGCCAGCCCGCCAGCCGCCACCAGGCCAATGATCAGGCCCATGCGCGATTTCTGCGTCTTCGCAGGCCTTGCCGCGGATTTCGGCTTGAGTTCTGACGGCGGCGGAATGACCTCGAGGTCGTCCACCATCGGCGATGGCCGGACAATCGGGGGTCCTGGATCCTCGATTTGCTGTGGCGCGCGCGGGGACAAGATGGCGGGCTCAGAGGCGCCCTCCGGCGTCGCATGCCAGCGGTTGCCACAGCTCGAGCACTTGACCGTACGCCCCTGAGCCGGGACGCGGTCGTCGTCCACAAAATAGCTGGTGGCGCAGTCGGGACAGGTCAGTATCATGATGGCCGAATCGGACGCTCCAGCACCCTCACTCCGAGGTCGCCGATTTCGGCCTCCATGTCCAGAAACGCCAACGCCGCCGGGGATGCATCGGCTGACGAAATCCTCCGGTTCACCAACGTGTCCATGCGATATGGCCGCGGCCCTGAGGTGCTGAATGACGTCTCGCTGAGCCTGCCACGTGGATCATTTCACTTCATCACCGGGGTTTCAGGCGCGGGCAAGAGCTCGCTGCTGAAGCTGATCTATCTGGCCGAGCGGCCAGCGGCAGGTTCATTCCGGCTATTTGGCGAGGATGTCACCCAGATGGTCCCGCGCGACCTGCCGATGGCACGACGCCGGATCGGGGTGGTGTCGCAGGACTTGTTGCTGCTGGATCACCTATCGGCGTTCGACAATACGGCGCTGCCCTTGCGCATCGCCGGGCACAAACCGGCGGACTATCGCAGCGATGTCGCCGAGCTGTTGACCTGGGTCGGGCTGGGCGCGCGGATGCACGCCCTGCCGCCGACCCTGGCCGGGGGCGAGAAACAGCGCCTCGCCATCGCCCGCGCCGTCGTGGGTCGACCCGAGATTCTGCTGGCGGATGAACCCACCGGCAACGTTGACCACGAGATGGCGTTGCGCATCTATCGCCTGTTCGTCGAACTGAACCGACTGGGTACGACGGTCATCATCGCCACGCACGATCAGGACCTGGTGGCGCGCTCTGGCCGACCGGTTCTGCATCTGGAAAAGGGTCGCCTGAATCCGCTGGCTTCGCAGGGGCCAGGCGCATGAGCGATATTTTTGACATCACCCGATGGCGACCCGCGCCCTACCTTCCGGAAGCCGAGGCCCGCGATCCGGCGCTGATCTTCGTGATCGCGGTGCTGTGCTTCCTGGCCTGCCTGACCGCGCTCGGGGCACTGGCCGGTGATCGCGGCGCGCGGGGCTGGACGGGTCAACTGGTTGGCGAGGCGACGGTGATTGTCCGGGCGCGTGGCGGCGAGACCCCGGACGCGGCGGCGGCCCGTGCGGCGGAGGCCATGGCCGACGTGGCGGGCGTGACCGAGGTTCGCGCCCTGGAACGCGAAAAGGCCTATGAGCTGATCCGGCCCTGGCTGGGTGACGTGGCGGACCTCGACGACCTGCCGGTGCCACGGCTGGTGGCCGTTACTCTTGATCGAAAGCACCCGGCCGATGCGGCAGCGCTCGACAAGGCGCTGAAGGCCCAGGGACTGGATGCCGTGGTGGATGACCACTCCATCTGGATCAAGGACATCCGGCGCGCAGCTGGCGTGGTGCGCACGATCTCCCTCGCCGTCTTTGTACTCATCGCCGGGGCGGCGGGTGCCGTGGTGGCTTTCGCGACGCGAGCCGGTCTGGCGGCGCGACGCGATGTCGTCGAGGTCATGCACCTCATCGGCGCAGAGGATAGTCAGATCGCCAGTCTCTTTGAACTCAGGTTCGCCAGGATCGCGGCTCTGTCCGGTGCACTCGGAGCGCTCGCTGCAGGCTTGCTAGGCGCCGGGCTTCGACTGATCGGTGGCGGCGAGGGCATCACGCCGGCGTTGCCGATCGCCTGGATTGATCTGCTGGCAATCCTGCCCTGCCCTGTCCTGGCTGCCCTGGTGGCGGCGCTCGCCGCGCGCATTACCGCGCGGAGGCTGATCCAGGGGCTCTGATGAAATCCGTCGCCGCCTTTCTGGTCGTGGCGCTGATCTGGTTCTCCGGCCTGCTGGCGTTTGCCGACAGGGTGCAGGGCTCAACGCCCAATCGTGCACCGACCCGCGCGCAAGGGATTGTGGCTTTGACCGGCGCGAACTCCAATGAACGGCTGTCGGCGGCCATGGGCCTGCTCGAAGACGGCTACGGTCGCCGGGTCCTGGTTTCTGGCGTCAACCCGATGGCCAGCCGTGCGGATGTCCGCAGAGTGTCGCGAGCGGTTCGAAGACTCTATGATTGCTGCGTCGATCTGGGGTTTACCGCGGCCGACACCGTGGGCAATGCGCGCGAGACGGCGTCCTGGGCTGCGGCCATGCGATACGAGCAGCTGATCATTGTGACCGCCGACTACCACATGCCCCGCGCCATGCTGGAGCTGAACGCGGCACTGCGGGGCACCGGCATCACGGCACAGACCTATGCCGTCCCGACCCCCTCGCTGAAAGCGCGCAGCTGGTGGCGTAATCCGGGTGCTGCGCGCTTGATGGTGGTGGAGTATTGCAAGTATCTGGCGATCCTGGGTCGCGAGGCGGTGCTGGGGCTAGGCCCTCGGGACGCGCCGACCCCACTACAGAAGGCCGCCACGTGACCGCTCTCCGCTCTCTGATTTTTGTGGCGATGTTTTACCTCTGGTCGCTGGTCTATGTGACCGCGATCCTGCCGCTGATGTTTGCTCCGCGTCGGGTGATGATCCGGGCCTGGATCCCCTGGTCGGTGGGGATTCGTGTGCTTCTGCGGGTCATCTGCGACATCCGGGTCGAGCTGCGTGGACGCGAGTTCATGCCGGTGGGCGCCGCGATAGTCGCGCCAAAACATCAGTGCATGCTGGACGTCTTCGCTCAGTTCGCCTGGCTGCCGGACAGCTGCTTCGTGACCAAGAAGGAATTGATGTGGATCCCGTTCCTGGGCTGGTACGCCTGGAAGGGTCATATGATCGTGGTGGACCGCTCCGGCCATTCTGCGGCGCTCAAAAAGATGGTCCGGGACGCCAGGGATCGTTTCGTCCACGACCGCCAGCTGGTGATCTTTCCAGAGGGCACCCGGGGCACGCCAGGCGTTCCGGGTGACTACAAGCCCGGCATCGCCGCGCTCTATCGTGAACTGAACGTGCCGGTGCATCCCGTGGCCACCAATGCCGGCGTGCACTGGCCCGCGCACGGGTTCCTGCGCAAGCCGGGCATCATCGTGTTCGAGTATCTGGAGCCCATCCCGCCAGGCCTCAAACGCGCCGAATTCATGCGCATTCTGGAGGAACGCATCGAGGCAAAGTCGATGGAACTGCTGCCACTTTAGTCCCCGACCAACTCCACCAACCGCTCCATGGCCCGGTCGCGCACGCCCATTTCACGCAGATGCCCGATCAGGTCCCGGAGATAGTCCTCATTGCGGCCGGACAGTCCGATGGCGCCCGCAATCAATGCCGCCTGCCGTTCCAGGCTGAGCGCGCCGGCCCACTGCGGATGGTTCACATCCGAAAGAAACGTCAGGGCCTCGACGCGACGGCCGTCGTCCAGCCGGACATGGCGGCGCGCCTCTATATAGGTCTCGGTGGGCTGCTCGCGTTCCAGCAGATAGGCATAGGTCTCGGCCCAGTCCGCCTCGGCGACACGATAGGCCGCGCCCCGTGTCGCACCGCCCGGGGCCAGGCCCAGAACCAGGCCTGGACGCTCATAGGTTCCACGATGGTGGACGGAATAGATGCAGAAGGCGCGGCGCCGACCGTGTAGGGTGGCGGCCCGGCGCTCGGCAAACGGGAACCCCGGTCGCCACATCAGCGATCCATATCCGAAAACCCAGTGTTCCGACGTCATCCCGAACCCGTTTACAAGATAAGCCATGTCTCTGCCTGATCCCGCACTGCCCCGCAAATTGAGCCGACTTGGACTGTACGGCCCGATCGCCGCCCTTGTGGTTTTGGTGGCAGGGCTCAGCGCCGTCTGGCTGTGGGCCAGGGCCGAAACCGAGCGCCAGATCGATGCCGGGGTCACCAGCCTGAAGAGCGCCGGCTACGAGATCGCCTGGAAAGATCGCAAGATCGACGGGTATCCGTTCCGCCTGAACGTGACCCTGACCGAACCCACCTTGCGTCACAATTCAGGGTGGGCACTGGAGGCGCCGCGTCTGGAGGGGCAAGCCTTCATGCACGCCCCCACCACCTGGGTCATCGCTGCACCCGACGGGTTGACCTTCGTCCGCCCGGAGAGCGGGCCCGTGCGGGTGACTGGCAAGCTGATCCGGGCCAGCCTCAACCGCATGAACCTGACGCCGCCCAACCTGTCGTTCGAGGGCGTCGGCCTCGGTTTTCAGGCTGCTGCCGGCGCACAGCCATTCGGGCTATCGAGCGCAGAACGCGTGGAAATTCACCTGCGTCGGGCCCCGAAAGAAGTCGGCGACGAGGCGGGGCTCTGGTTGTCGGTCAAGAACGGCAAGGCCCAGCTCTCCGGCCTCCTCGGACGCATCGCCGGCGAAAAACCGGTATCCATCGAATGGGATGGTCGCCTCTCGAAGATCAACGCCTTCAAAGGTCGCGACTGGCCTGACGCCGTGCGCAACTGGGTGACCGCCGGCGGGCGCATGAGCGTCAAACGCGCCGGGCTCACCGCCGGCGAGGCCGTGATCGGCGTCAATTCCGGCAGTCTCGGCGTCGGGTCGGACGGGCGTCTGTCCGGCGTCCTGGATGTCTCGCTGCGTCAGGCGCCACGGGCTCTGGGTGTCATGGGCGCGAGCGGGGCCATTCCCCTGGACAGGGCGGCGGCGGCGGCGGATGTCGCAATCGCCCGGACGACCGGGGATCTGGCCCGTGCGACGCTGAACTTCGAGGCCGGGCAGACCACCCTGGGTCCCGTCGCCATAGCGCCAGCGCCATGGGTGTACGGCCCCAGATAACGGCGCCATGGTGCGTCATGGCTACGCTCTACGACCGCTTCGTCCTGCCTACGCTGCTCAAGTGCGCTTGTTCATCGCCGGGGATCATGAAACAGCGCAACAAGGTGGTGCCGCTGGCGTCCGGGCGTGTGCTGGAACTGGGGATCGGCATGGGCCTGAACCTGGCGCTCTACGACGCCGACAAGGTTGAGAGCGTCACGGGCGTCGATCCAGCTGCGGAACTCCGCGCCATCGCACGCGCCGCGCCGCGCGATCCCAGACTGACGGTCACCGTCGAGGAGGGAACGGCCGAGGCATTGCCGTTCGACAACGCCAGCTTTGACTGCGTGGTCTGCACCTTCACGCTCTGCTCGGTGCATGTCCCGGACGCGGCACTATCAGAGGCACGGCGGGTGCTGAAACCCGGTGGACGCTTCATCTATTGCGAGCACGGCCTCGCGCCGGACGCTGATGTCGCCAAATGGCAGCGGCGGGTAGAGCCGGTCTGGAAGCGGATCGCCGGAGGCTGTCACCTCACGCGGCCGATCACAACGGCGATCGCCGCCGCTGGGTTCACGATCACGCGTCAGGACAGCATGTACATCCCAAAGGCGCCCCGAATCGCCGGATGGAGCGAATGGGGCGAGGCGACGCCTTTCGCTTAGGCGTGCACCACCGGCAAGGCGAAGGCGCGGAAGCGGCTGGGCAGCCGCATCGCGGCACGGGTGGCATCGCGCACAGTCACAAAATGCTGGGCCAGATCCGAAACCTCGGTCCAGGAGACGCGTGCGTCGCACTCGGCCAGATATTCGAGATGGTCCGCATTTGTGCGGGCCACAACAACGGAAGACGCCATGGGCTCTCTCCATCGAACGGTGTTCCGTTCTGGACCACCTGGCCTCTTGTCCACCAAGGCTCGTGCCAAGTGATGGGCGCAGACGGCGTCGACAGGGGCGGAGAATTCGCGCGAGCGACCTTTGGTAGCTGGAGGCGGACTTGAACCGCCGACCTGTGGGTTATGAATCCACCGCTCTAACCAGCTGAGCTACCCAGCCAAAGGTCCGCTCGCGCGAGGCGGGGTTTATAGGGGCGAAGCCGTCAGGCTTCAAGCGCTTGGGAAACTGAGCGGCAACAGCTAGGTTTCGTCCCGCAATGAGCGTCCTGCACCTTTTGGGAACGGCCGGCGAGGGCGGCGCGGAGACCTACTTCGTCGACCTCGTCTCGGCGTTGGCGCGGACGGGCCTCGCGGAGGCCTGCGCCCTGCGGGGCAATGCGACACGCGAAGCTCAGCTCACGCGAGCCGGCGTCACGGTCAAGGTGCTGCGCTTTGGCGGTCCTATCGACATCCTGACTCGCCCTGCGACTTCTCGTTTCGCCAGGGAGACCCATACGCAGGTCGCCCTCGCCTGGATGAACCGGGCGGCGCGACATACGCCCAAGGGTCCCTGGGCGCGCATCGGTCGTCTGGGCGGCTACTACAATCTGAAATACTACAAGGGCTTCGATCATCTTGTCGCCAACACGGAGGATATTGCGGACTGGATCGTCGGTCAGGGCTGGCCCGCCGGAAGGGTCTCCTGCATTCCCAACTTTGCCGCCGCACCGCAGGATAGTCAGGCGGTGGACCGCGCCGGCCTGACCACGCCTGCAGACGCTCCCCTGCTCCTGGCCATGGGTCGGCTGCACGAGAACAAGGCGCACGACGTCAGCGTGCAGGCGCTGGTCCAGATCCCGGACGCCTACCTCTGGATCGCGGGCGTCGGGCCGCTGGAGAGCAAGCTTCGCGGCCTGGCTGAAGCGCTCGGCGTCGCCGACCGCGTACGATTCCTGGGTTGGCGCACCGACGCCGCCGCGCTCTACCGCACCGCCGACGTCTGCGTGTTCCCGTCCCGCTACGAGCCGCTGGGCAACGTGGTCATCCAGGCCTGGGCTCATGGCCTACCCGTGGTCGCTGCCGCCAGTCAGGGGCCAGGCGCGCTCATCCGTGACGGCGCGGACGGCCTCCTGGTTCCTGTCGATGACGCCGACGCGCTGGCCGATGGTGTGCGGCGCCTGCTGGCCGGCCCGGCGCTGCGCGCCCGAATGGCCGCCGCCGGCGCCGCCCGGGTCAGGTCCGAATTCTCCGAGTCGGCCGTCGTCGGCCAGTGGAAGAGCCTGTTCGCTGACTTCGGAGCCGCCTGATGTGCGGCATCGCCGGTGAACTGGGCGGCCCGGGCGGCGCGACCGAGGGCATGATCCACGCCTTGCGTCACCGGGGTCCCGACGGCCTGCGGACCGAGTCGCTCCACGGCGCCGCCCTGGCCCATGCCCGGCTTTCGATCATTGACCTGGAGGGCGGCTGGCAACCCCTGCACGCCGCGGGCGCGACCATTGTCGGCAATGGGGAAATCTACAACTATCTGGAACTGACCCGCGATCACGGGCTGGCCGATCAGCTGGCCACGGGCTCCGACTTCGAACCCCTGCTGCACCTCTATGCCCGCGAAGGCGAGCGCGCGTTCCAGCGTCTGCGCGGCATGTACGCCTTCTGTCTGGTCGGCCCCGACGGTCGCGCCTGGCTGGCCCGCGACCCCTTCGGGATCAAGCCGCTCTACATCCTGGAGCACGACGGCGGCGTCGCGTTTGCCTCCGAGCCTCGGGCCTTCTTCGCGGCGGGCCTGTTGAAGCCCCGACTCGACGACAGCGCCGCCCGCGAACTTCTAGACCTCAACTATGTGCTGGATGACCACACAGCCTTCCAGGGCCTCCGCCGCGTCGACCCGGGCGAGGTGCTGGAAGTCCGCGACGGGCGAATCGTAAGCCGCCATCGCCGCGCACCCCTCAAGTTCCAACCCCCCGCACCCGGGCGAGGCCAGCCGTCGACGGAGGGCGACCTCCTCCGTCGCCTCGACGCCGTCCTCGAAGACAGCATCAGCGTCCACCAGCGCGCCGATGTCCCCTACGGCCTTTTTCTCTCGGGCGGGATCGACAGCGCCGCCATCGCGACGGTCATGGCGCGGCTCAACACACGGCCCGTCACGGCGTTTACCTGCGGCTTCGATGCGCCCGGCGCGAAGGACGAACGCGGCCAGGCCGAGCGGGTGGCCCGCGCGCTCAATCTCGACTGGCGTGAGACCACGTTCGGAGAGGCGGATTTCTGGCGGATACTGCCTGAGGTCGCCTGGGCCCTGGACGACCCCACCGCCGACTACGCCATCCTGCCCACCTACAAGCTGGCCGAAGCGGCCCAGGGCACACTCACCGTCGTGCTCACGGGGGAAGGCGGCGATGAACTGTTCGGCGGCTATGGCCGCTATCGCCGTGCCCTGCGCCCCGCCTGGCTGGGCGGCCGCCCCGCCGAGCCTCGTGGCGCGAGCCCGCAAGTGCTGTCGGCCTGGCGTGACGCAGCGCGCGCGCCGCACGGCGCAACACCGCTGCAGGCCGCCCAGTGGGCCGACATGGCGACCTGGCTGCCCAATGACCTGCTGCTGAAGCTCGATCGCTGCCTGATGGCCCATGGGCTCGAAGGCCGCACGCCCTTCCTCGACCCTGAGGTCGCAGCCTTCGCCTGGCCGTTGCCGGACCGGCTCAAGGTGCGCCGCGGTTACGGCAAGTGGCTGCTGCGGAAATGGCTGGAGCGCGCCTGTCCTGCCGCCGACCCCTGGGCCAAGAAGCAGGGCTTCACCGTCCCCGTCGACACCTGGATCGCGCCCCGCGCCGCCGATATCGCTGAGCGTATCGGCAAGGTCGACGCCGTCCAACGCCTCCTGGGCGACGAAGCCGCCGCACGGATGCGCACGCCCGGCCCCGGCCGCTGGCCCCTGCTGTTCTTCGCGGTCTGGGCTCTGATCCACCTGGAGGGGGTGGCACCAGGAGACGCGCTGGCGGCGGTGTGTCCGACTTGACTGCTATCGCGTATCAACTGTCCGTGCGCGCCAGGGCGGCCACCACATAGTGCGGATGGCGCGGAAATCGTCGCGGATCAGCTCCGGAGGCGCTTCGGTCTCAACCGGCTGCCAGCCGTCGAGGGCGGCTATCGACTTCGGGTGATTTCGGTCATGCGGTCGGGTTGGGGGCAAGGCGGCGGGCGCCGCGCCTCCAGATCACGATCCCTGAAATGAACCAGAATACCAGCGACAAGCCCATGGCCGTCATGATGATGCTGCCGACCGGGCCGATGATATAGCCGCTGTGGATCGGGAACAGCCATTGGCGGATCCCCCCGCCCTGTGTGGTTCCGGACGGATAGACGCCGACGATTGCGCCGCTTGAGGCGCTGACCAGCACGTCGGTCCGCTTGAGCTGAGGATCCGTGAAGGCGAACCAATGGTCACGCGCATGCGATCCGGCGGGCGCGAAGGCCGTAAGGTGCTGCCTGCCGATCTTCGCCGTAGCGGCGGCCAGCGCCTGGTCGATGTCTACAGCGGGCGCCGCGTGGCCCTGATGCCCGGCCGCCATCGCCGCTTTCATGTTCAGGGTCGTGACCGACGCGGCCGTTGATTTTTCATACCATGTGAACAGGTTGAGCGCCGTCCCGGTAGACGACACGATCAGCAGCAACACCCCCACCCCGGCCCCGGCGACGCGGTGGATGCGAAGCAGGCCGCGTACCCGACCGTCGGCCCGCCGCGTCCGCCACCAGAGGGTCAAACCCAGCCCGGCCAGCACAAAGACGCCGACCCCCAGCAGGGTCAGGAACACCCGGCCCGCCGTCCCGAAGATCGTCCAATGGTGCAAGGTGGTCGCCAGCCCAACCCACCCCGCCGTCGCCGGGCCTTCCTGAATCACCCGCCCCTGATACTGGTCGAGGGTCACCAGCCGCGACATGTCGCGGCCCTTGGGATCGCGGCCACCCATCACGATGACGGCGGTGTCGGGCGCGTTGGTGGCGGGATACATCACATGCGCGGCGTTGAAGCCCGGTAGCTGGTCGCGAACTGTCTTCAGCACTGTGCCTGGCGACGCGGCCTCGCCGACGGCCGGTGCCCGATAGCTGATCGGATCCGTCGCCTGGAGCAACCAGAACCGGTATTGCGCCACCGCGCCGGTCAGACCCTGGAAGACCAGGAACGCTCCCAGCACCAAAGCGATCCGCCGGTGCCACCTGCGAAGCGACAAACTCGAAACCATCGCCAAACCCCCAAGTTGTCCGGACAACTATGGACCCGCTTTGCGGCGTTTGTGCAAGTCTCATGGCGCACGGACCCTTGCGCAGGGACGTCGGAGGGCGGGCGGCCACTCAAGCTGGTCCCGGCCTACGATTCTGCTGGCGACCAACCGACCGCGACCCGCGAGTTGGTCGGCGCTACGAGGTCGATCGGTCTCGACTGACGTTCCGCCTGACCATGCCTGCGCCGGACATCGACATGACAACGGCTCGGAGCAGGCGTCTATTTGACTGAGATCAAGGTCGCGCCCTTCGGTCCGTAGCACGCTCCCGGCATTGACTGGAGCGAACCATGACCGCCTTCCTCGTCCTCGTCTTTGCCGGGTACGCCGCGTTTGTCGCAGCATTGATATTCGGGCAGATTCAATGCGCTTTGACCTCAAAGACTCCGAGGTCGCAGCCGACGCGCTGACAATGCCGACCCGGACAGTCGCACCGCCAGCCAGATCGACCGGCTGAGACCGGTCGGCATCTCGGGCTTGAAAGCGCAGCTGGCACCCATACCTTCCTCTTCTATCGTCTCGCCTAGCTGACCTCAGTTCGCCAGGGCGTTGCGTATGGCGTTGGAGAGCACATCGCCCAGCAGCGGTTTCTCAAGGATCGGCACGCCTGCCGCCTTGGCCGCTGCTCTGAGTTCCCGGCCTGGATGACTGGTCATCAACAGTGCCGGCAGCATGATGCGCCGGTTCCTCAATCGCCGCAGCGTGTCCAGGCCGGAGATGCCGGTCAGTCGCTCATCGATTACCAGACAGGCGCCAACTGCCGGCAAGGTGCTTCGAAGCAACGCTTCGCCGGAGCTGAAACTCACCGCAGCAAAGCCTTCGAGTTCCAACGCGAACACCAGCGCCTCGCAAACCGCCGCGTCATCGTCAACGATGACGACACGTGGCGTTTCCCAGGATAGCGCAGCCTGCATACTGGCAACCTGAAGCAGGACTGCAGCCAGGGCATTGACCCAAGACAAATCGCCTAAAAGCCAGCGATCAGCGCGAGCCGCACCAACTCCGACAAACCGTGCGCGCCGGTCTTGTTCATGACATTGGCCCGATAGACCTCGACCGTGCGGGGACTGATCCCGAGTTCAAAGGCAATGACCTTGTTCAGCTTTCCGGCGATCACGCCCTGCAAAACCTCCCGTTCACGACCGGACAGGCTATCGAACACAATCTGCGCTCTCGCGCGCTCTGCCGCGTGATGAGTGGCCTTGGTCTGTGCATCCATAGCTGATCGGATCGCGGCGATCAGGAGGCTGTCATCGAACGGCTTCTCCAGAAAATCCAGGACGCCCGCCCGCATGGCTTCGACCGCCAGAGGGACATCGGCATGGCCGGTGATGACGATCACCGGCAGCGTGACGTCCATCTCCTTGAGCCGCCGCACCAATTCAAGGCCGTTCATGTCCGGCATCCGGACATCGGTGACGATGCACCCGGACAACAGGGTTGAGGCGACCTGCAGGAACTCAGGCGCCGAGCCGTAGGTGCGCGCCGGCAGGTCAGCCATCTCGAGCAGGAACGCCAGCGAAGCGCGCACGGCTTCGTCGTCGTCGATGACATGGACCAGTGGGTCAAGCATTGTCGATCAAGCCCTCAATCTGGCCATTCGGCAGCGTAAACCGGAAGACCGTCCCGGCCTTGGAATTGGCTTCAGCCCAGATCCGGCCGCCGTGAGCCTCAACAATGGTTCGGGATATCGACAGACCAACTCCCATGCCCTGGGCCTTTGTGGTCATGAAAGGCTGGAAGAGTTTGGCCGCGAAATCACCGGGAATGCCATGGCCAGTGTCGCTCACAGAAATTTCGATCATGTCGTCCGGCGCGGGTGTAGCAGCGACGACCAACTCACGGATCTCGGTGCCCTCCATCGACTCAATGGCGTTTCGAATCAAATTTAGAACCACCTGCTGAATCTGCACCTTGTCAGCCAGCACCCGTTCAGCCTGTGAATCGATACGAAAGGTCAGGTGGACGCCTTTTTCTCGCGCGCCCACCATCGCGAGTGCGCCAGCTTCCTCGAGCAGCTGGGGCAAGTTCTCGATGCGGCGATCCGCCTCGCCCTTCGACAGAAAATCCCGGAGTCTGCGGATGATCTGGCCGGCACGAAGCGCCTGATCCGAAGCCTGCGAAATCATGTCACGCAACCGTGGCCGGTCCAGCGGCTCGCGCTCCAGCAGCATCAGACAGCCCTTCATGAAATTTGCCGTGGCCGTCAGGGGTTGATTGAGTTCGTGCGCCAGCGCCGAGGCCATCTCGCCCAGCGCGGTGATCCGTCCCACATGCACCAGCTCACCCTGCACATCCTGAAGCCGTCGTTCCGCCACCTGCGTTTCAGTGAGATCGCGAACAAAGCCGGTGAAATAGCGCTTCTCGGCTGAATGCATCTCTCCGACCGACAGTTCCATGGGAAAGGTCGACCCGTCCTTCCGCGCGCCCACCACCACTCGGCCAATGCCAATGATGCGTCGCTCGCCGCTGGTCAGGTAGCGCTGCAGATAGCCATCGTGAGCGGCCCGATAGGGATCTGGCATCAGAAAACTGACATTGCGACCGACAGCTTCCTCTGGAGTCCACCCGAACTGGTGCTCGGCCGTCGCGCTGAACGACTGGATCGTGCCATGCTCGTCAATGACGATCATCGCATCCGGAACCGTCGCCAGAATCGATTGAAGATGAGCCTCGCGGGCTTCAAGATCGGCAACGACCCGACGCGCGGCACTTGTACTTTTCAACATTTGTGAGCCGACCAGTCCCGAAGCCACGCCGAGGCCGACGAAGACACAGGCGCGCACCAGAACGTAGGGTTCCATGATCGCCCTGATGTCCTGCAGACCCAGGGACGCCATCAAGGACAGGGCGCAGGCGAGCAGCGCAGGCGCCAATCCACCGACGGCGGCGCTGGCGATCATCGCCGGCACGAAGAGCAGGAAGTCTGGATCATCCTTGTAGATCGGATCCAGAGCGATCCTTGCGACGACCGTCAGGCCGGTGGCCAGGACAGCGACAGCGAAACCCGGCGCCCATCGGGCGCGGGCGGTTCGATCCAGAAGCATCCAGGGTCCCATCGCCATGGGCAAGGGTTACGGCCATTGCCCACAGGTGGCAACGCGCCTAGGTAATCCCCCGGAGGCGACCCCGTTCTCAGCATGACGCAATCTCAGCCGAAACCACTTGTGGGAGGCGAGCGATGCGGATTTTGGCGGGTTTAGTCATGTCGACCCTCTTGGCGAACTGCGCAGCTTCGCCTCTGGTGCCGGTGACGGTGGAATTCAGCGCCGCCGCAAACCGGGGCCTGGCCCTGGCCCAGCAACGCTGCTCGGGTTGCCACACGGTCGGCCTGGATGAAACGGCAGCGACAGAAGGGCCACGCTTTCGCGACCTCCAGATGCGCTACAACAGCTTGTCACTTGAGAAACGGTTCCAGGAGATCGCACGGCACGGAACCGGGGAAATGCCGCCGGTCAGTTTCAGCCGCTCAGACGCGGACGATCTGATTGCCTATTTCGAGACACTGGATCGTCGATACTAATCGAGGACGCCTGACAGCGACCGGGCGCCGCGAACCGCGACGCCCGGGTATTGGTCAGTGGCTCAGCAGAACGAAGCATTCCGGCCGGTGCAGAAGATCATCTGTCACGCCGCCGAACACCCATTCAGATCTGCGGCTATGCCCATAGGCCCCGGCGACGATCAGATCGGCCTGGTTTGCCGCAGCGACGCGTTCCAGCTCGAGTGTGATCTCGCCCTTGGGCGCGGTCGTCACCATGGGCCTCGCCTTTACGCCGTGACGCTTCAGGTTTTCGACAACATCGGCGGCTTGGCGCGTTGGCGCATCGATGTCGGACTTGTCGCAGACCACCAGCACGATGACGTCCTCGGCTGCCGTCAGGAACGGCATGGCGTCGGCCACGGCGCGGCGGGCTTCTCGCGTGTCTTTCCAGGCAACGACCACCGCTTTGCCTCTGAGGTCCGAGGCGGTCTCTGGCACAATCAGGACCGGCCGACCGGCGTTCATGATCACGTCAGCCGGGTCCGCTGTGCGGGATGGGCCGCCTCGCCCTTTCGGGCTCATGACGATAAGGTCTGCGGCCCGCGCCGCGTGGGCCAGGGCGCGCGCCGGATTGTCCTCGATTGATCGCCATTCAAGGTCGGCCCCCTCTGCATCGCGAAGAAAGGCGGTCTCGGCATTTTTCAGGCTGGCCGTGATCTGCTCCTGAACCAGTGTCACCCATTCCGCGGCCGCGTAGCCGAAAAAAGGATCCACTGTCAGCATGGCTTCAAAGGCTTCCGCCCCGAGGCCGACAAGCCGTGCACCCCTTTCGCGGGCCAGGCGGGCCGCCACTTCAACGCGGCGGGTTGATGTTGCGCCCGGTTCGGCGTGGACCAGCACGCTCGTGATCGCATAGGCCCTGGCGGTCGATTTCGTGACCGGTCGTTCCTGGGTCTGGGACATCTGTGTCTCCAATTCAGTGGAAGCGGCCGGCGGAAGGCCTGCGGCCGCGCAGGCGACAAATCGGATCAGGCGGCGAGGTCTTCCAGCGCGTCCCAGCGGGTGACGCGGAAGCGCCGAAGCTCGGGGAATTCCACGATTGCGTCGCCCTGCAACTGGGTCAGCATGCGTGACACCGTCTCGATGGTGAGGCCCAGATAGTCGGCCATGTCCTGGCGGCCCATGGGCAACTGGATGCTCTCGTTGTTCTGGTTCTGGGCCAGTCCCATCAGGAACCCGGCGACCTTTTCCCGCGCACTTTTGCGCCCCAGCAACAGCACGTGTTCCTGAACCCGTTGAAGCTCGCGACGGGTGGCCTCGAGGATCGCCCGGTCAAGTTCGCGGTCGCCGGCCAACGCCCTGACTGCGGATCGACGCACGCTCTGGACCCGACACTCGGTCAGGGCCTCGGCGGTAAACTGGTGATCGGGACCGGGCTCGAGGCCAAACAGGTCGCCGGCATAGTAAAAGTCTCCAACCTGACGGCGACCATCCGCAGTCAGTCGCATAGTCCGGACGACGCCCTCGACCACGCGATAGAGAAACTCCACGTCGTCCTCCTGAGCATAAATCTCCGAGTCCTTCGCGAAGGAAACGCGCGCGCCGAGACGGTCCAGAACATCAGACAGCGCCTGAGACGGAGCCGTCGTTCGGGGGTCGTCCAGAGGATAGGCCAAGGTCATCGCAAGCTCCTGTTCCGATGATCAAGAGCTACGCCCTCAACCGCGGTCAGGACATTTCGGAGCGTCCCCTAAGTAGTGATCCGGAGGTGCGGAACACCCAGGATTGCCCTTGATCAAATCCCCTTCGGTACCTTTGTGTCAGGGTCCGGAAAGTCCGGATCCGGAGGCTCTGACAACGGCCGTGGTCAATTGCTGAACGCCAACCAACTGCTGCCGTTCCTGTTGACCGTGGCGGTGATCGAGTTCACGCCCGGCCCCAACATGGGATATCTGGCGGTCGTCGCGGGCCGGTCAGGCTGGCGCGCAGGCGTCGCCGTCGTCGCGGGCGTGACCCTGGGTCTGGCGATCTATCTGGCAGCGTCGGTCTTCGGCCTCGCGGAGGCGTCGTTGCGCTGGCCCTGGATCTACGAGACGCTCCGGTGGGCCGGCGTGGCCTATATGCTCTGGCTTGCCGTCGACACATGGCGCAGCGTCGATGGTGCCGAGACGCCGTACCTCGAGTCCAGTGGATTGTTCCTCCGGGGTCTCCTGAACAATCTGCTGAATCCGAAGGCCGCAGTCTTCTACATCGCGGTTCTGCCGGGGTTTGTGCGCGCCCAGACCGGACATCCGGAATGGCAGGCGTTGAGCCTGGGGGCGATTCACATTGCGGTCAGCGTGGGCGTCCATCTCGCCATCGTCTGGACCGCCTCGCGAGCCCGTGAAGCCCTGGCGAGCGGAGAGACCGCGACGCGTTCGCGGGTGTTGCCACGCGCTTTCGCCCTTGCGCTCGCGGCAATGGCGGTCTGGCTTGCAGTGTCTCCCGGGCGATAGCGGGACCTGCGCCACCTTGCTGACACGCCGTGTCAGCAGCCCTGTGCGCAGGTGTGGCGATCATCGCCCGGAGCGCCTAAGTTGGACGCCATGCCCCGTTCCACCGAGCCTGCGGGCGTTTCGGATATGTCCGCGACGTTCGACTATGACGAAAACACCATGCCGATGCTGTGGAAGCCGCATCGGCCGACCCGGCCTGAGAAGTCGGAGGGCGGACGGCCATTCAAGCTGGTCTCGGCCTATGACCCTGCCGGCGACCAACCGACCGCGATCCGCGAGCTGGTCGGCGGCATTGGCGGCGGCGAGCGCGATCAGGTGCTGCTGGGCGTCACCGGCTCGGGCAAGACCTTCACCATGGCCAAGGTGATCGAGGAGACCCAGCGGCCGGCCTTGATCCTGGCCCCCAACAAGACCCTGGCGGCCCAGCTTTACAGCGAATTCAAGAGCTTCTTTCCGGAAAACGCCGTCGAGTTCTTCGTCTCCTACTACGACTACTACCAGCCGGAAGCCTATGTCCCGCGCACCGACACCTACATCGAGAAGGATAGCTCCATAAACGAGCAGATCGACCGCATGCGCCATTCGGCGACCCGGGCGATCCTGGAGCGCGATGACTGCATCGTCGTCGCCTCAGTCTCCTGCATCTATGGCATCGGCTCGGTGGAGACCTATTCGGCCATGACCTTCCAGCTGAAGGTCGGCGAGCGGGTCGATGAGAAGAAGCTGATGGCCGATCTGGTGGCCCTCCAGTACCGGCGCAACGATCAGGCCTTTGAGCGCGGCGCGTTCCGGCGGCGCGGCGACAGCCTGGAGATCTTCCCGGCCCACCAGGAGGACCGCGCCTGGCGCATCAGCCTGTTCGGCGACGAGGTGGAGAGCATCACCGAGTTCGACCCGTTGACCGGCCGCAAGACTGCCGAGCTGCCCAGCGTCAAGATCTACGCCAACAGCCACTATGTGACCCCGCGGCCGACGCTTCGCCAGGCGGTCAATCTGATCAAGGCCGAGCTCAAGGAGCGGCTGGACTGGATGGTGACCAACGGCAAGCTCTTGGAAGCCCAGCGGCTCGAACAGCGCACCACCTTCGATGTTGAGATGATCGAGGCCACCGGCTCCTGCGCCGGCATCGAGAACTACAGCCGCTATCTCACCGGCCGCCGCGAGGGCGAGCCGCCGCCGACGTTCTTCGAATACATCCCCGACAACGCCCTGCTGTTCGTCGACGAAAGCCACCAGACGGTGCCGCAGATCGGGGCCATGTACCGCGGCGACTACCGACGCAAATTCACCCTGGCCGAGTACGGCTTCCGCCTGCCCTCCTGCCTCGACAACCGCCCGCTGAAGTTCGAGGAATTCGACGCCATGCGGCCGGACAGCGTGTTCGTGTCCGCCACGCCCGGTCCCTGGGAGATGGAACGCACCGGCGGCGTCTTCGTCGAGCAGGTGATCCGGCCCACCGGGCTGATCGATCCGGTGTGCATCGTGCGGCCGGTGGAGAAGCAGGTCGACGACCTG